>CADDZK010000009.1 GCA_902812425.1 Actinomycetota bacterium | reverse complement strand
ATGCCCGAGATCCCACCCGCCGAGCCCGCGAGGGCGCTGAAGACGACGATCATGCCGAGGCCCGCCAGCAGGGTGCGCTTGTGGCCGGCCCGGCTCGAGACTACGCCGGTGATGAGCATCGCCACGCCCGTGACCAGGAAGTAGCTGGTGAAGACCAGCTCGACCTGGCTCGGGGTCGCTTCGAGCTGGCGGGCGATGGCGGGCAGGATAGGGTCTACCAACCCGAGACCCATGAAGGCCACCATGCAAGCGAAGGCCACAGCCCAGACGGCCTTGGGCTGCCGCCACACGCTGATCTCGGCTTCGTCGCGGACTTCGTCCTCTGGTATGTAGGTTTTCGGCGCGGATTTCAAAGCTGGACTAGTTCCTTTCTACGGTTGGTTACCGACTGTGTCCAGTCCGCCCTCCCGCATCACACGAGCGTTGCTATCGCGCTCGCTGCCGCGCAGCGCGGAGAAGAGTACCCCAACTGCGCTGGCGCCAGCCATGAGCAGGAGTGCTGCGTGGAGACCCGAGATGAAGGGGGCGGCTGCAGAGGCCGAGAGTCCCCGCGAGACGCCGGAGAAGATCTCGACCATCGCGCTCACGGGCATGGCGCTCGTTACCATCGCTATGGCGAAGGCTATGGAGAGCACGGCCCCAATGTTGACGACCAGCGTCCTGGTTCCGCTAGCCACGCCCCGCTTCTCCGGCGCTACGGAGCCCATGATGGCCCGCGTGTTGGGCGAGTTGAAGATGCCCGAGCCCGCGCCCACGACGACCATCCATAAGGCTATCTCCCAGTAAGGCGTATGGACTTCGATGGAGGTCATCCCCAGCAACCCACCGGCCGTGATGAGCATGCCGACGGAGCTGAGGACGCGGGCTGGAAGCCTGTCCGCCAGCCTTCCCGCGAGCGGCGCGAAGACGAACATCGAGCCGGCCAGAGGCGTCAGCAGGAGACCGGTCGTAAAGTGATCGTAGCCGCGGGCCCCGATGAAGTAGAAGACGAAGAGGAAGGTGACGCCCATCCTTGCGAGCGAGTTGAGGAGGGCGCTCACGTTGCCGAAGGCGAAGATCCTGCTCCGAAACATCCTCAGGTTCAACAGCGGTTCTTTGCTCTTCAGCTCGACCACGATAAACGCGGGGATGAGTACCGCCGCGGTGATGAGGCTCACGATAACCACCTCGGAACCCCAGCCCCTGATGCCGCCCTGCGTGAGCCCGACGAGCAGCGCCGTGAACCCGGCGAGGAAGGACGCGCTGCCCGTGAGGTCGAGCCGCTGCCCTTTCTCGATGTCGACGAGCTCGCGCAGGTTCCACGCAGCCCATACGGTGCCAGCGAGCCCTAGCGGAACGTTGAACCAGAACACCCAGTGCCAGGAGTAGGTCGTGAGCCAGCCGCCCACCACGGGACCAAGGATGGAGCCAACGGCGGCGACCATCTGGTTGATGCCGAGAGCCTGTCCGAGCTGCTCGCGCTTGAAGGCGTCGGTGACGATGACGCCGCTGTTGGCCATCATGAAAGCCCCGGCGGCCCCCATGAAGATTCGGGCGACGATGAGCTGCCCCACGCCGGTGGAGAAACCGGCGAGCAGGCTGACCACCGTGAACAGGGCAAACCCGCCCACGTACAGCTTCTTGCGCCCGATCATGTCCGCGAAACGCCCGACCAGCAGAACCAGAGAAGTCTGCGCCAGCATGTAGCCCAGAATCACCCACACGAGGCTGAAGAGCGGCGCGTGTAACTCTTTAGCCAACTCGGGGAGCGCGATGATAAGAGTCCCGCCGTTTATGGTGGCGATCAAAGCCCCAAGGCTCGTGCACGATAGCGCACTCCACTTGTACTCTAGCCCTATCTTCCTCCGCACGACTCTCGATCCTCCCGACTTCTCAGACGACCCTACTATAGTAATATACCTGTACGTTTACGTATACTTTTGAGGTGAGAGGATTCACTGTAGGAAGTAAGATGGTGCGAGCTGATCCCCCATGGGAGAGGAGTCTCTATGAACGCCGCTGGAGGTTTAATCAGGGTAGGCGAGATCGCGGATCGTCTTGGCGTGAGCCCGCGGACGGTCAAGTACTACGAGGAGATAGGCCTCATCGAGCCCGAGGAACGTTCGAAGGGGGGATTCAGGCTCTATGGGGAACGGGAGCTGGATCGGCTGGAGCGCATCCTGAGGATGAAGGGGATGGGCTACTCGCTGGCCGCGATCCGGGAGATACTCGCCGTCCGCGATACCGCTCAGGAAGCCGACAAGGTGACCGTCCTGAGAACGGCCACCGAGCATCTCAAGGAGCGCGAGCGGGAGGCTTCGGAGCGCATACTGCAGATGCACGAAGACCTCAAGCGCGCCGAGACGCTGCGCGAGGACCTCGAGCGCGACATCGCCCTGTGCGAACGGCGCATCCGCGAGCTCGGCGGTTGAGCCGCCGGATCATGCAAGCCGGATAGCCCTCCGCAGTTACGCTCTGCGTACCGGTCTCGCGGCGGGTCAACGTACCATCTACGACCCTTGCCAGCATCATTGCACGTTTATAGTAACCTTGCTATAAGGTATGCAGAGGGTAGTTACAACGAGGGAAAGGAAAATCTATGGCTACGGTGGTAGGGGTGCCCAAGGAGATCAAAGACATGGAGGGCCGCGTCTCCATGCAGCCCGACGGCGTTGCCGAGCTCGTACACCACGGGCACGAAGTGATCGTGCAGTCCGGTGCCGGGGCAGGCGCGGGCTTCACCGACGAGGAGTACACCGAGGCCGGGGGACGCGTGGTCGATGGGCCCGAGGAGGTCTTCTCGTCCTCAGATTTGATCGTGAAGGTCAAGGAGCCCATCCCCGAGGAGTACGACCTCTTCAAAGAGGGTCAGCAGCTCTTCACCTACCTTCACCTGGCGGCTGACAAGGGGCTCACGGAGTTCCTGATGGAGCGGAAGGTCAACTCCATCGCCTACGAGACGGTCGAGGCGCCCGACGGCTCTCTACCGCTCCTCACGCCGATGAGCGAGGTGGCGGGAAGGATGGCGATACAGGCCGCCGCGCACCACCTCGAGAGCCCGCAGGGCGGGGCTGGGCTCCTGCTCGGAGGGGTGCCTGGGACGCCCGCGGCGAAGGTCACGATCATCGGTGGCGGCGTCGTCGGGACCGAGGCCGCCAAGATCGCCGTCGGTATGCGGGCCATCGTGCGGGTCCTCGATGTCAGTCCCAAGCGCCTCGCCTACCTCTCGGACATCTTCGAGGGTAGGGTGGACCTGGTGATCCCCAACCGCGCAAGGACCGCGGCCTACGTCGCCGAGTCGGACGTCGTTGTAGGGGCCGTGCTCGTGCACGGGGCGAAGGCGCCCAAGCTCGTCACGCGCGATATGGTTGCGAGCATGCGTCCGGGGAGTGTGGTGGCCGACGTCGCCATCGACCAGGGCGGGTGCGTCGAGACGGCCAGGCCGACCACGCACTCGGAGCCTACGTACGTAGAAGAGGGCGTCGTGCACTACTGCGTGGCCAACATACCTGGGGCGGTGGCGAGGACCTCGACGCTCGCGCTGACGAGCGCGACGTTGCCTTATCTGATCCATATCGCGGACAGAGGTATAGAGGGCGCGGCAGCCGAAGACCCTGCCCTGGCCAAGGGACTCTCCACGCTCGGTGGGGATCTCGTCTCCGAGCCCGTCGCAGAGGCCCACGACCTCTCCTTCACCGAAGCCGGGAAGATACTCGGATAGGAGGTCTACCCGAGGCTCTTGATCCACTTTCCTCCCGAAGAGCTGGCGGCCCGCCGCAGGGCCGCCGCCGAAGGGCTGGCTGAACGCGGCCTCGACGGGTTGCTCATGTTTCGCCAGGAGTCGATGTATTACCTCACCGGGTACGACACTTTCGGCTACGTCTTCTTCCAGTGCCTCTACATGGGGACTGACGGTGAGACCCTAACCCTCCTGACCCGTACCCCCGACGTGCGCCAGGCCGCTCACACGTCGGTGGTCGAGGACGTCAGGGTCTGGTACGACGCCGAGGGTGCTGACCCCGCCCGGGATTTGAGGGAGATCCTCGAAGAGCATGGGTGTGCTGGAAAGCGTCTGGGGATAGAGACCGATGCGTACGGGCTCACGGGCTACAACCTCAAACGCGTCGAGGCGGCCTTGGATGGCTTCTGCGAGCTGGTGGAGGCCTCGGATCTCGTGACGCGGCTCAGGGCCGTCAAGTCCCCTGCGGAGATCGAGTACGTGCGGGAGGCCGCGCGACTCGCCGACATCGGCCTCGACAGGGCGGTGGAGGTGGCGGGACCCGGTGTCTTCGAGGGAGAGGTCCTCGCGGCCTTGCAGGGCGCCATCTTCGAGGGAGGCGGGGACTTCCCGGCGAACGAGGTGATCATCGGCTCGGGGCTCCGCGCTCTCCTGTTCCGCTCCGCCGCGGGCATGCGCCGCATGGACCCCGTCGACCAGCTGTCCCTCGAATGGGCCGGTTCCTACCGCCACTATCACGCGGCCATGATGCGCACCCTGGCCGTAGGTGAGGTCTCGAGCTACCAGCGCCACCTCTTCTCCGCCGTCCGCGAGGCGCTCGAAGAGATGACCGAGGCTCTGGCGCCCGGACGCCCCGTCGGCGAGGTCGACGACGCGCACCGTCGCGTGCTGGACGCGGCGGGGCTCGGGGAGCACCGCTTCGCCGCGTGCGGGTACTCTTTGGGTACGACCTTCAGCCCTAACTGGATGGACTGGCCGATGCTGTTCTCGGGGAACTCTGTTGTGGCAGAGCCTGGGATGGTCTTCTTCCTGCATTGCATAGTGGCCGATTCCGGTCGCGGGGTCGCCATGAGCCTGGGCCGCACCTGCCTCGTAACGGAAGCAGGAAGGGAGGTCCTCTCCGCGCGGCCTCTGGAGCTCATCGTAGTCTGAAGCCCTCCCCAGTCCTCGCGGACGAGGCCTCATGTTGTAAAAGAGCGTGCATAAAGTGTAAGCTGCCCGCGAAGGGAGTGAACCCGAGGGAAGGGGAAGAATGGCCGAAGCAGGAGCACAGCGGCGCGGCAGGGCTGGCCAGGAAGGACACCTGCAACCAGGGCTCAAGAGACGGCACATGACCATGATCGCCATCGGCGGGATCATCGGGGCCGGCCTCTTCGTGGGAACCGGGCCCATCCTCAACGAAGCGGGGCCTGCGACCATCCTCACGTACCTGATCACGGGCACCATTCTGATCCTGATCATGCGGATGCTCGGCGAGATGGCTGTGGCGCAGCCTTCGGTCGGCTCTTTCTCCGACTACAGCCGGATGGCTCTGGGCAACTGGGCGGGCTTCTCCGTGGGGTGGCTCTACTGGTACTTCTGGGCGATCGTGGTCGGGTTCGAGGCCACCGCGGCGGCGGGTATCCTGCACCAGTACATACCTGGAGTACCGGGTTGGCTCATATCTCTGGTCCTAATCCTGCTGCTCACCGCTACCAACCTGTACTCCGTGGGCTCCTACGGCGAGTTCGAGTTCTGGTTCGCCAGCATAAAGGTGGCGGCGATCGTCATCTTCATCGTTCTGGCTCTACTGTTCATAATAGGTGTATTGCCGGGCGGAGGCATGGGCCTCTCAAACCTCTACGACGAGGGCGGCTTCTTCCCCAACGGGTCTCTGGTGATGTTCAGCGGCGTCGTCACGGTGATCTTCGCTTTCGTAGGGGCGGAGATCGTCACTATAGCGGCTGCCGAGTCCAGCGAGCCCCAGCGGGGCGTTGTCCGCGCGACCAACCAGGTCATCTACCGGATTCTGCTCTTCTACGTTGGCTCGGTCTTCTTCCTCGCGGCGGTCGTGCCGTGGAACACCAAGTTCGCCGAGGCGGTCATCAGGAGCCCCTTCACCGTCGCGTTCCAGAAGATGGGAATACCGTTCGCCCCAACGATCATGAACTTCGTGGTCCTCACCGCCGTCCTCTCCGTCCTCAACTCGAGCCTCTACACCACCTCGCGGATGCTCTTCGCCCTCACCAGGCACAACGACGCGCCGCAGTTCTTCCTGCACACCACGCGCCGCGGCGTACCCCTCTGGGCGATCCTGGCCGGGACCAGCTTCGGCTACGTCAGCGTCCTCCTCTACTACTTCTTCCCCGAGGAGGTCTTCACCTGGCTGATCAACGCCTCAGGAGCCATCGCGCTCTTCGTATACTTGCTGATCGCCATCTCCGAGCTGGTGATGCGCCGTCGCCTCGAACGCGAGGCCCCCGAGAGGCTCCAGCTGAGAATGTGGCTCTACCCGTGGCTGACGATACTGTCGATCCTGGCTATCCTGGCGGTGCTGATCGCGATGTTCGTCATTCCCGACCAGCGCCCCCTCCTTGAGGCGAGCCTGGTCAGCCTCGGCGTGATCCTGATAGCCTACTTGATCCGGCGCTTCGCCGGTCCACCGGAGAGAGATCCCCATGAGGCCATCAGGGAGCAGGAGACGGCTGCCCAGACGGAGTGAGAATTAGTTGACCCGCTACGAGCCGGCAGACTCGTTCGCGACGCCTCGTTTCTCAGGCGTGCGCACGTTCATGCGCCTGCCTCACGCGCGGGACCTCCAGAACGCTGACGCCGCGATAGTCGGTGCGCCTTTCAACACGGGTGCCACATTCAGGGCAGGGGAGCGCTTCGGACCCGAAGGGATACGCAGCGTCTCCCACCTCCTCAGGCGCTACAACCCGAGCCTGGACGTGGCGATTTTCGACTACCTCTCCGTCATAGACTACGGCGACGTGCCGGTCGTCCCTGGCTACATCGAGGAGAGCTACGGGCGTATAGAGGAGGGTCTGGCGCCGATCCACGACGCGGGAGTGGTTCCTATCGTCCTCGGTGGCGACCACTCCATAGCGTTGCCTGAACTGAGGGCTGCCGCGAAGGTACACGGGCCGCTCGCCCTCGTGCAGTTCGACTCCCACCCAGACACCTGGGACGCTTACTTCGGCGAGAGGCACACGCACGGAACGCCGTTCCGCCGGGCTGTCGAAGAAGGGCTACTGGACACCTCGCGCTCCATCCAGGTAGGGAGGCGGGTTTGATCTACGACCAGAGCGATTGGGACGACGCACGCGAGATGGGCTTCGACCTCGTCCCGACGGACGAGGTGCGCGAACTTGGGATACCGGATGTCATTGACCGCATCCGCGAGCGGACCGGCGGCGCTAAGGTATACGTCTCCTTCGACGTCGACTTCGTCGACCCTGCGTTCGCGCCGGGGACGGGGACGCCTGAGATAGGGGGTTTCACGAGCCGCGAGGCGCAGGAGTTCTTGCGGGGCCTCGCCGGGCTCGACGTGGTCGGCTGCGACGTGGTAGAGGTCTACCCGGCCTACGACCCGGCCCAGATTAACGGCCCTTCTGGCTGCCAACGTCGCGCACGAGTTTCTCGGCCTGATCGCGCTGCTAAAAAAGAGAGGACAGACGTGAGCGACGCTATAAAATGTCCTTACTTCGCCCGCTGATCGGGCAACGTTTCTAGCCTCTGGAGGAATAGTGATCGAAACCAGCATGATAGAGAGCCTCTTCGTCGGCGGCGAGTGGTCGGACTCGGCCGCCTCGGGCAAGACCTTCGAGGTGACGAATCCGGCGAGCGGCGAGACGCTGGCCACCCTGCCGGACGCAGGACGCGAGGAGATGCAGAGATCCATCGACGCCGCTTCCGCCGTCCAGCAGGAGTGGGCTGCGACTACTGCCCAGTACAGGTCTGCGATCCTGCGCGAGGCTGCCAGGCTGATGCACGAGCGCAAGGAGCACTTGGCACAGGTCATGACCCTGGAGCAGGGCAAGCCCATAACCGAGTCCCGAGGTGAGATCGTCTACGCCGCCTCATTCATCGAGTGGTTCGCCGAAGAAGGGAAGCGCGTCTACGGCGACGTTGTCCCTGCGAGCTTCCCGAACAAGCGCATCCTGGTAATAAAGCGCCCGGTCGGGGTGACGGCGGCGATCACTCCCTGGAACTTCCCCGCGGCCATGATCACCCGCAAGCTCGGCCCGGCTCTTGCCGCCGGCTGCACGATGGTGATAAAGCCCTCGGAACTGACGCCGCTCTCGGCCCTGGAGCTCGCCAGCATCTTCGAAGAGGTTGGCCTTCCGCGGGGCGTCCTCTCCATCGTCTGCGGGACGGATCCCGCGGCCATAACCTCGGCCATCATGGAGGACGGGCGCGTCCGCAAACTCTCCTTCACGGGCTCGACGGAGGTGGGCAAGCTCCTGATGCGCCAGTCGGCCGATACGATGAAGCGTCTGAGCCTGGAGCTCGGCGGCCACGCCCCCTTTATAGTCTTCGACGACGCCGACGTAGACGAGGCGGTCGATGGCGCGATAGTCTCGAAGATGCGCAACATGGGACAGACCTGCGTGTGCGCCAACCGCATCTTCGTCCAGCGCTCCGTCGCCCAAGAGTTCTCGCAGAAGCTGAAGGAGAAGATGGCGGCGATGAAGGTCGGCGACGGCCTTGAGGAGGATGTCGCGGTCGGGCCCCTGATCGAACCGAAGGCCATCGAGAAGGTCGAGCGCCACGTCGCCGACGCGAAGGAGAAGGGCGCGAAGGTGATCCTCGGCGGCGAGCGGACGGGCGGAAATTTCTATCCTCCGACGGTGCTGATGGACGCCGACGACACGATGCTGGTGGCTAAAGAAGAGACCTTCGGCCCCGTGGCCGCCATCATGCCCTTCGATACGGAGGACGAGGTCATAGAGCGCGCAAACGATACGGTCTACGGGCTCGCAGCCTACTACTTCACCCGCGACGTGGGACGTGTGATGCGCCTCGCCGAGAACCTGGAGTACGGCATCATCGGGGCGAACGACGGGCTGCCCTCCACCGCCCAGGCGCCTTTCGGGGGCCTCAAAGAGTCAGGCTTCGGCCGTGAGGGGGGCCACCAGGGCATCGAGGAGTACCTGGATATCAAGTACGTCTCGCTCGGGGGTATCGCTCGGGAGTAGACGGCGGGTATACTGGAACGAGTCAGGCCGACAGGAAGAGGTGGCGACGATGCTTGAGTCCACGAGGATCAAGACCGAGATACCGGGTCCGAAGAGCAGGGAGTTGATGGCGCGGCGGCACAACGCCGTCTCGTCGGGACTCGGGATAGCGACGCCGATGTTCGCCAAGGAGGCGAAGGGCGCGCTCCTGACGGACGTCGACGGCAACACGTTCATAGACTTCGGCGGCGGCATCGGCGTGTTGAACGTCGGGCACGCGCACCCGAGGGTCGTCGAGGCTGTGAAGGAGCAGGCCGAGCGTTTCCTGCACACCTGTTTCTACGTCACCGAGTACGAGCCGTACATCGAGCTCGCCGAGAGGCTGAACGCGCTCGTGCCGGGCGACACCGAGAAGCGCTCCTTCTTCGTCAACTCGGGTGCCGAGGCCGTCGAGAACGCGGTCAAGATCGCCCGCTCGTATACGAGGCGTCCCTCCGTCATCGCCTTCGAGAACGCCTTCCACGGCCGTACTCTTCTGGCCATGACGCTGACGAGCAAGACCGATCCTTACAAAAAAGGATTTGCGCCTTTCGCCCCCGAGGTCTACAGGGTGCCCGCCCCCTATCCTTACCGCTGCCCGGCGAACAGGGACTGTTCGGGAGGCTGCCAGGGAGATTGCTTCGCGGCGCTTGAGAAGGCGTTCGTAAGTTACGTGCACCCCCAGAGCGTGGCTGCGATCATCGTCGAGCCCGTCTCCGGCGAGGGTGGCTTCATCCCCTTCCCCGACTTCTACCTGCGCAAGCTCAGGGAGCTCTGCGACGAGCACGGCATCGTGATGATCGTCGACGAGGTGCAGACCGGCTTCGGGCGGACGGGCAAGATGTTCGCCATCGAGCACTCGGGCGTCGAGCCGGACCTGCTGATCACGGCCAAGAGCCTCGGCGGCGGGATGCCCATAGGGGGCGTCACGGGGAAGGCTGAGATCATGGACGCCCCCCACGTCGGCGGCCTCGGTACCACCTTCGGCGGCAACCCGCTGGCCTGCGCCGCCGCCCTCGCCGTCCTCGATGCCTTCGAGCAGGAAGACCTGCTGGCGCGGGCAAACGTCGTCGGCGAGCGCATCATGGCCGCCATGCACGACATCCAGGAGAAGCACCCCGACTTCGTCGGGGACGTGCGCGGGCGGGGGCCGATGGCGGCAATGGAGCTGGTCGAGGACGCCGCGAGCCGGACTCCAGATAAAAAGCGGACCGGCAGGGTCGTCGAGGCCGCGCTCCAGGAGGGCCTGCTGCTCCTGACCGCGGGCCAGTACAGCAACGTCATCCGCACCCTCGCTCCGCTCTCCATCACCGACGACGAGCTCGAAGAGGGCCTGACGATACTCGCTCGCGCCTTCGACCAGGTGGCCTAAAGGACACCGACATACCGAACCAGACTGGTGCGGGCCGTGCATGCGCGGCCCGTATTCTGTTCTGGGAAAGGTCGATGCGCGAGGCGGATCAGCCGAAAACGTCGTCCGCGGTCAGGGTTAGATCCGGCAATGCCGGGCATTCGATCCTGTCTTCACGGCGCGCCCGCTCGGTATGCCTGTAGCTATGCCCGGACGGGTCCGTGTGTCGCTCGACGATCTCGCCTGCGAGGTCTGCGATCCAGACTTCTCTTATTCCCGCCCGCGCGTAGAGCGGTAACTTGACGTTGCGGTCGTAGGCGAGGGTGGTATCCGAGACTTCGATCAGGAGCAGCACGTCTTCTGGACCGGGGAGCGAGAGCCTGTAGTCGCGCGGACGGATGACCGTGAGGTCGGGTTGAGGCTCGGTGTACTCGTCCAGCCTCACAGGGTTCTGGACGCTGACTACGGCATCTTCGCCCACGCTCATTACGAGAAGCCGGTTCAACCTGTTGACGCACGAGAAGTGCCTGGTGCCTATGGCCGTCATCTCGACTATCTCACCCTCGATGAGCTCGACCCGGTCATCCTCGTGCAGGATCCCGGCTTCGCCCATGCGATGGTAATCGTGGACGGTGAAACGCCGACGGGTAACCTGTTGCATCTCCACGGGGAGGACCTCCGACCTCTCGCTCGTCTCATAGAGAAGTATACTCGGCCCGCGAGACGAAACTTTTGAGCGCCCCCTCAGGCCCGCGAAGGGGCGATAGCGGGTGCTGCGGCGACGGCGACGAGTGCGGCCAACCCCACCTTTATGAGGTCGAAGATCACGAACGGCAGGACACCCGTCGCGAGGGCTTCGGTGGGGGAGAGGCCCGCCACCACGGCGAGCCAAGCAGCGCCGAGGGCGTAGATGACGGCGAGACCCGCGCATCCCCAGAGGAAGCCGGTCCACAGCGCCCGGCGGCGGGAGGCTCTCGCGACGGTGTAGGCGGCGAGGCCGGCTGCTGCTGCTGCTATAGGGTAGGAGATCAAATACCCTCCCGTAGGCCCGAGTACTATGCCGAGCCCGCCCCTGAACCCGGCGAAGACAGGCACGCCCACCGCTCCTACGAGGACGTAGATCGCCTGCGCGAGCGCACCGATGCGCGCTCCGAGCAGGAGCCCCGAGAGGATGACGGCAAGGACCTGCAGGGTGAACGGGACGGGGGAGAGCGGGACGGTGATCTGGGCCGCAACGGCCGTCACCGCCGCCATCAACGCCGCGCGGGTTATGGTGGATGCCTTCAACGCCAGCCTTTCTGATGACAGAGACGATCGCTCCTGACCGTCCGATGAGCTGAACCTCTTTTACCACCGTTCAGCCGGATTTTCCGGCGCCCGTACGACCCGCGCCACAAGCGTTTGGCCCTCCACATCCCTGGGTAAAACTAAAATTACAAACGTTTCCGGGAGAGGAGTAAACAATGGGCAGGCGAGGCAAGACAGGTCAGCAGGACAGGAACGAAGGTGCGATGGACAAGGCCAAAGGCCGAGTCAAGGAGGCCGCCGGCGCCCTGAGCGGCGACAAGGACAGGAAAGCCGAAGGCCGCGCGGACCAGCGCCGCGGAACCGCGAAGGAGAAGAAAGGTCACCTGAAAGACCTGCTGAAGTAACGCAAAACCGAAAGCGGGTACGAGAGAGGGCCGGGTTTTACCCCGGCCCTTCGTGTTGCCGCTCTAGCGGCTCAAGCTGTAGGAAGCTTACGCAGAAGCGGCCTTCAGCTTGCGGTCGAACTGCTCGATCAGGGTCTCGCGGTTCTTGTTGCGCTTCTCGTACTCGCGGACCGTGCGGATCTCGGCCGCAGAGAGGCTATCGAGGCGGTCGCCGATCTCCTTGACGTTCAACTCGTCGTAGCCCGCGATCGGGAACCCAACGACCTCGCTCTCGACGAGGCGAAGGCCCTGCCTAGTAGGCGAGCGGCGCATACAGCAAATCCGTGTAAGCGTCCACGGACTCGCCGATCAGCGTCCGGAAAGCGTCACGCTGCTTCTCAGCTCGCTCGACGAGCTCCTGGGTGAGCGCCCGGTTGCTCTCGGCCTGGTGCCGGATCTCCCGCGTTACACCGTCGAATAGCTCCTGCGCGAACCTCACGTTGCGCTCCTGCTGCGCCACGAAGTGATCTATGACCAGCTTGTAGGAGTCGCCGCTCGTCCCGGCCAGCCGCTCCACAGTCCTGTTAGTCTGCTTTATCGTGTCCACGTTCTTCCTCCTGTTAGCTACGTCATCTATATGCAGTATACACATATATTCAAGAGTGTCAAGGTTTGCATGGGTCTTGCACACAAACCCCTCCAGAAAGGAATCTTTTTGTGCAACTGCGATTTCTGCACAAAAAGCACTCTGGGCTCACGGCGGATATTTTGCTACATCAGTAAGTTTCTGGGGTATGGTGAGGTTAACGGACGGTGGTCTTAGGTCGGTTGGAGATTCATTCCTTTTCCACTCCATCCAAGGGCTCATGCTCTATCCTGCCCATCGTCCGCTAGTTACGGGCCGGGAATCCATCGCATCACAGCGCCCGGCCCGCGTTGTTACTCTTCGAGGCGTTCTACGGTGATACGCACGCGCCCTACGTTTGTGTAGTCAGGTTCTTTAGAGAATCCGAATTGACTCAACAGCAGCTGCCCCAGATACTCGCCGTCGAGCAACGTGAAGAAGTTCTCTTTGGGGCCTATCTGCATGTTCCCTTCCGCCACGAAATCGCTGCGCTCCATAGCCGCCCCCTGTACGTCGCACGGGTCTATTCGGTTTGGGGATATATACCGTCGGGTTGCGGAATTCACGCCCGTAGAGATATGGGAGCGTCGCCAGGTCGATTCTTCTTGCTAGCCTACTACCGGGACACGAGATGAGAACCGGGCGTTGTACCCCTTCGGGTTCGTCACGTCGTTCGCGCGGTTCACCAGTTACAAAGTCGTGCGGTGGGTAGACTGTTCTCGGCTACCCAGAGGCTCGTTATGTAGGGACCCAGCGCTTCTGGGCGTCCACTACGCAGTACCGGGCGTCCGGCGCGGCGGCAGTTTTTCGGGACACTGGCCTTTACACGGTGGGGTGCAAACCTTAATATATCGTGCGGCAAAGTGATCCAGGCGCGGCGAGTCCGCGGTGCGAGAGGCTTTTGCGGCGAGGCTTGTAACGGAGTTTTGATCTTAATGTTACCGCCTTGTTATCTTTGATCTGTATGCTTCCAAGTACGGCGTCTGGTGGAGACAGCGAGAGGTGATGAGATGCGTTTGAAAAATCTGGTGCTGATAGTGGCGGCCTTGGCGATAGTGGTGGCGCTCGCCGCCTGCTCTTCGGCCGGTCAATCCTCCAGCGGCGGGAAGGATCAGGGGAAGAAAGCGTCGCAGGAGCAGGCGCAGAAGAAGGAGCCTCCGAAGAAGATGAGCGACGAGGCCAAGAGCAAGCAGGTCGCCCCGAAGGAAGGTGCCGAGGGTGGACCGGGCAACGGAGAGAACAAGCTCAAGCCTCCCAAGAACGACACGCTCAAGCTCACGATCCCCGCGATGAAGCGGATCAAGAACGACACCATCCCCACCGGTCTGGGCACCAACATGAAGCTGTTCCATGACTACGCCGCCGTCCACCTCAAGAGAACGGGCTTCCCGTGGCAGAAGACGGCCAACGTCTATATCGCCGGACACCGTATCGGGTTCCCGGGGACGAACAGCAACCTGGCCTTCTACGACCTCGAGGATCTGAAGAACGGCGATAAGGTCTACCTCAAGGACGCGGACGGCAGGCAGTACACGTACGTGATCTACAAGAAGCTCATCGTTCCTCCCACGAACCTCTCCGTGCTGAAGCCGATCAAGGGGAAGAACATCGTCAGCCTGCAGACCTGCACGCTGCCCGACTACACGCAGCGCGTCGTCTACCGGGCCGAGCTCAAAGATATCAAGACCTGAGCTAGCGACCTGAAGTAGAGAAGGTTACGACCTGGAGGGTCGGGGATTTGCCCCGACCCTCTGGCTTTGCCCCGAGATACAGGCTCGGGATAATGCGGTCGTGCGACGATCCTGACCGGCACCCTTCTGTTGCTTCGAAAGAAGCGATGAACCTACAATAAAAGTCGTAGCGCTCGCGTGTGATCTAGCGGTACCAACAATGTTTGCAGGAGACGCGTGCTACCGGCGCGGGAATTGTGCGTGATCGGCGGAGTGGGGAACGGAAAGCGGGGAAGAATGACGGCTGTGCTCTCAAGGGACGGCGGCCCGGCCTTCGGGGCCCACGCCTTTATCTGGGCCGGCGAGGGTGCCGAGCTGGTGGTCCCGGACGCCTCGGCGAACAGCGACCGGGACGGGGTCTTCCGCGACCCGAAGGATACCGGCTACGGGGACGTACTCGCGCTTGAGTCCTTCGCCGCAACGGACGAGGCACTCATCGGCGCTACGGTGCTCTGGCGCGACGCGGTCGGGGACCCTGATGCCTTAGTGCGCGACTGCCTCGCCTTCCTGCGCGCGAAGCGGACCGAATACGGGGTGCTCGGATGAGAGACTATCCAGCCTCGGTGCGGGCCTGAACCACGCCGATGTTCTTGGGCCTCGACCTCGGGACTAGCTCCGTCAAGGCGCTGCTGCTCGCCGAGAGTGGCGCCGCTCTCGGCGAGGGCTCCGCCCCCTATTCAGTCAGGGCGCCGCGTCCGGGATGGGCCGAGTCCTCCCCGGAAGACTGGTGGACCGCCGTTCTGGAAGCCGCGGACGCGGCCGTGGACCGGCGTGGCGCCGGGGTGAAGGCGCTAGGTCTCTCGGGCCAGATGCACGGCGTGGTCCTCACGGACGGGCTGGGCCGCCCCCTGCGGCCCGCCATCCTATGGGCCGATGCAAGATCCGGCGCAGAGCTGGCCGCCTACCGCGGGCTCGATGGGGACCTGAGGCGCAGGCTAGCCAACCCGCCGGCTGTGGGCATGGCAGGCCCGAGCCTCCTGTGGCTGCGCGACCACGAGCCGGACGACTACGCGTCCGCCCGGTGGGCTCTGCAGCCGAAGGACTGGCTCAGGATGCGCCTCACGGGGGAGGTCGCAGCGGAACCTTCCGATGCCTCGGCCACCCTGCTCTACGACCTCATCGCCGACGAATGGTCCCACGCGGCCGTCGAGGCCCTCGGCCTGCGCGCCGGGCTGCTGGCCGCGCTGATCCCTTCTGCCAGCGTTGCCGGGCCGCTGACCACGGAGGCCGCCGGCGCCCTCGGGTTGCGGAAGGGGTTGCCCGTCGCGGCAGGAGCGGCTGATACCGCGGCCGCCATGCTCGGTGCTGGACTTCTGCGACCGGGTCCGGTGCAGCTCACGGTCGGCACGGGCGGGCAGATCGTGACGCCGAAGGAAGAGCCCGACCCCGACCCGCGTGGTCGCACCCACCTGTATCGCGCCGCAGTCCCCAGGCTCTGGTACTCGATGGCGGCGATCCAGAACGCTGGCCTCGCCCTCGAGTGGGTCCGCAAGGTGATCGGCGTCTCCTGGGAGGAGGTGTACGAAGAGGCCTTCGCCGTTCCGCCAGGCTCAGGAGGCGTCGCTTTCCTACCTTACCTGAGCGGAGAGAGGACGCCACGTTTCGACCCTGGCGCCCGTGGCGTGTGGACCGGGCTCGGCCTGGACCACACGCGCGGCCACCTCCTGCGCGCGGCGCTCGAAGGCGTCGCGTTCGCCCTGCGCGAGGGCCTCGAAGCGTTGGAGGACCTCGGGGTCACTGCCCACGAGCTTCGTCTCGCAGGAGGCGGCGCGAGCGGACCCCGCGGAAGCTCGGTCGAGGCCTGGCGGCAACTGCTTGCCGACGTGCTCGGCCGTCCTCTGTGGCTGCTGCCGGATGAGATCTCCGCCGTCGCCTCGGCCCGCGGAGCCGCCCTCCTCGCCGGCCTCGCTTCAGGGATCTACCCCGAGGCTAAGGAGACTCTCTCCCTCACCCCCGAGCCGGAACGCTGCGTACAGCCAGGCAGGGCAGACTACGAGACAGCCTATGGCCGCTACCTGGAACTCTACCCGAGGCTGTACGGTTAAGAGTCGCCCCGAAACGGGTCTCGCCCGCGATTGTGAGCGAAGCCGCTATACCGTTAGATACTCCTTGCTACACTACGCTTCGAGATGATGAGGCGGCATAGATCTTGTTGAGTAGGGAATACTCGGGCTCCGTAAGGGAGAACGGCGCGGCTGCAGGCGCCCGCTGGCTCCTTGCCGACAGGGCGGGCCGTACGCTCTCGGGGACGACGCTCGCGGACGAGCACATCGTCCGGCTCGCCGTACCGGCGGGCCGGATAGACCCGTTCAGGTGGCTGCGGGAGCAGAGGATGTTCCCGAAGACGTACTGGTCGGGGCGCGAGGAGAGGTCCGGGGTTGCGGCCGTAGGGGCCGCTGACCTGCGGGAGGCGGGCGTCCGTGAGGGAGCCGGAGGATTGTCGAAGCTGATCTCCTCGTTGCCAGACTCGGGCAGCTCGGGGGCGCGCTACTACGGCGGGATGCGCTTCGACCCGCTGCGCAAGCCGGACGAAGAATGGTCAGCGTTCGGCGCTTACCGCTTCGTCCTGCCGCGCTTCGAGCTGCACGCTGGGGAAGGGGAGGTGACGCTGGCCTGCAACCTCGTGCTACCAAGAGATGCGGACGACGCCTCGAAGATACTGCAGGAGATAGAAGACCTCTCGTTGCCCGAGGGCGCGTCCGGCGCTTCTTTGCCTACACCCGTCCTGCGTGAAGACAACCCCGACCTGCAGGGATGGAGGGAGAACATCGAGCGAGCTCTCGCCGCGTTCTCGGAAGGGCGACTCGGGAAGGTCGTGCTCGCCCGCAGGGCCGAGTTCGGTTTCGATGCGGACCTCGACCCCACACTGCTCATCGAGAGCCTGAAGGCAGCCACTCCCGGCTGCTTCCATTTCTACGCCGAGCCCGAGGACGGGGTAGCGTTCCTCGGGGCCTCTCCCGAGCGGTTGTTTCGCCGCGACGGACGCTCGGTACTGAGCGAGGCCGTGGCAGGGACCAGGCCACGCGGGGTATCGTCCGCCGACGACGAAGGGTTGCGCGACGACCTGCTGCGCAGCGCCAAAGACCTCTCCGAGCACTCCTACGTACGCATCGGCATAGGGGAGGCGCTCGCGCCCCTCTGCGAAGAGCTGGAGATAGGGGAAGACGTCTCTGAGATGAAGCTGGCGCGGGGGCGGCATCTGAGGTCGAAGGTCCGCGGGATGCTCGGGGAGGGCGTGACGGATGCGGCGCTGCTCGACGCGCTTCACCCTACGCCCGCCGTCGGCGGGCATCCGCGGGGCGAGGCGCTCGAAGAGATAAGGGCGCTCGAACCCTTCGATCGGGGCTGGTACGCAGGGCCTGTCGGTTGGATCGGGGCCGAAGCCTCCGAGTTCGCCGTCGGCATCCGCTCCGGGCTCGTGCGGGGCAGGACGCTCGCGCTCTTCTCAGGGGCGGGGATCGTCGCCGGCTCCGTGCCCGACGAGGAGTGGGCCGAGATCGAGCAGAAGATCGGCGACTTCACAGGGATGTTCGGGCTTGAACAGGGACACGCCGCGAGCTAACCGCCTCTGGGCGCACCTGATCGTCGAAGAGCTCCTCCGCTGCGGCGTAGACTTCTTCTGCGTCGCCCCCGGCTCGCGCTCGACGCCCCTGGTCGCCGCGCTCGCTGAGAACGAGAAGGCCAACAGCCTCATCCACTTCGACGAGCGCGGAACGGCCTTTGCGGCTCTGGGTCACGCGCGCGCCACGGGTCGTCCTGCGGCCTGGATCACGACCTCGGGCACTGCGGTAGCCAACGGACTGCCCGCCGTCGTCGAGGCCGCGACGGACGGTGTGCCCATGATCCTGCTGACCGCCGACCGGCCACCGGAACTCCGCCAGACAGGGGCCAACCAGACCATAGACCAGCCAGACATCTTCGGAGATTACGTCCGCTGGCGCTTCGACCTGCCGGCACCGGACCCCACAGTTGACCCGGCGATGGTCCTGACGACCGTGGATCAGGCCGCCTACCGCGCCCGCCGGACGCCGCAGGGGCCCGTCCACCTGAACCTGATGTTCCGCGAGCCCTTTCTCCCCGACGATGAAGGTGCTCTACCCGGGCCATCTTCGTGGATAGAGAGCAGCAAACCATACACCCGCTACGCCGCGACGAAACCCGCCGTGGACAGGGCGGAGATCGACCACCTCTGGCGGGCACTTCGCCCCGTGAGACGTGGTCTCGTCGTCGCCGGCCGTCTCGCCTCCCGCAAGCAGGGTGAGGCCGTGCTGCGGCTCGCTGACGCTTTAGGCTGGCCGCTCCTTCCGGACGCAGGCTCCCAGATCCGCCTCGGTGCAAAGAGCCCCGTCGCCTACTACGACGCGCTTCTGGCGAGCGACACGTTCGCCGAGGCGCACGCGCCCGAGGCGGTGATCCACATCGGAGGGAGGGCTCTCTCCGAGCGCCTGGAGCAGTTCCTCGCCCGCAGTCGCCCCGTCCCTTACGTCGTCGCGCGCGAGAACCCTTTCAGGTTGGATCCTCATCACCTGGTGACGCACAGCGTCGAGGCGGACATCCTTGACCTCTGCGCCGCGCTCGTTCTGGCCGCTACCGAAGATCCGCCGGAGGCGGACGCTTCCTGGACTGCGGGTTGGCAGGAGGCCTCAGAGCGGGCGGGTCGCTACCTGGACAAATTATTCTCCGAAGAGCCGAACGAGCCGTTCGTGGCGCGCTACGTATCCCGCAACATACCCGCTGACCACGGGATCGTCGTCGCGAGCAGCATGCCTGTGCGCGATCTGGACACCTACGCCGCGACCGACGGCGCGCCTGTCCCCGTCGCGGCCAACCGGGGTGCGAGCGGCATCGACGGCACCGTCGCCACCGCCGCAGGCTTCGCGCGGGGTTTCGGACGTCCGGTCACGCTCCTGATCGGGGACCTGGCTCTACTGCACGACCTGAACTCCCTCGCCATGCTGCGCGACGTACCCGTCATCGCCGTCGTGCTCAACAACGACGGCGGCGGCATCTTCTCCTTCCTCCCCGTAGCCGGGCGGGAAGAGTTCTTCGAGCCGTACTTCGGCACGCCGCAGGGCGTGGGCTTCGAGCCTGCGGCGGAGATGTTCGGCCTCGGCTACGAGCGTCCCTCCACGACGGGGGAGTTCGTCGAAGCGTACGGTTCTGCGTGCGACCGCGGCTCATCGACCCTGATCGAGGTCAAAACAGACCGCAAGGAGAACGTCGCCCTGCACAGGAGAATCCTCGAAGAGGTTGCGGCGCGCATAGAGAAGGAATGACCGGGTCGTGGCGCAAGCCAGGGCGACCGAGACCATACCCATCCACGAGGTCTTCGGCCCAGTGCACCACTACGAGCGGCTGGAATGGGATACATTGGAGCGCTACGATAGCCTGAGCTACGAACTATCCGGCGACCGCTGGTCTCCCGCGGTCCTCTTCCTGCACGGCTTTATGGGTTCGTCCGCCGGCTGGCGAGAGGTAATGACGGCTCTGGAGGAGCGAGCCTTCTGCGTCGCCGTTGATCTTCCAGGACACGGAGCGTCGCTGAGACTAGAGCCGGAGGCGTACACCTTCGAGGGTGCCGCGCGGGCTGTGATCCGTACTCTGGATGAGCTCGAAGTCGGGCGGCTCGTGATCGTCGGTTATTCGATGGGCGGGCGGTTCGCGCTGTACCTGGCGCTGCGTTACCCGGAGCGATGCGCGGGGCTCATTCTGGAGTCAGCCTCACCCGGCCTCGAGGGTGATGAGGAGCGGGCGGCGCGTCGCGCGGCAGACGAGGAGAGGGCGAGACGTCTGGAAGCCGGAGACTTCGAGGAGTTCCTCAGGGACTGGTATCGCCAGCCGCTCTTCGCGCCTATGGCGCGGAATGAGAAGCTGCTCCGCCAGACCATCGAGGCGCGCCGCCGCAACGAGCCGGTGGAACTGGCGCGGTCTCTGCGGGGGATGGGGACGGGTAGCCAGCCCTCGCTGTGGGGAGAGCTTGATCGGCTCGGTGTCCCCACACTCGCCGTCGCCGGAGGGCTGGACGAGAAGTACGCGGGGATCTCCTCGCGCATGGCGAGCCTCAGCCCGTGGATCGAGCCCGCGGTGGTGCGGGGAGTAGGGCACAACGTGCACGCCGAGGCTCCCGCGAAGTACGCCTCCCTGCTCGGGCGTTTTCTGGGTGGCGTATGACTATCTATTTCGCTGGGTGAGGCTGAACCAGTTCCCCGAGTTGTCTTTCACGACGGCCTCGGTGCCGTAGAACTGTTCCTTCGGCGGCGATACGAACTCGACGCCCTGCTTGCTCAGGCGCTCAAAGTCGCCGTGGATGTCGTCGGTCTCGAAGACCCCGATGCCGAAGGTGCCTCTCGAGATAAGCGCCCTCATCTCTTCTGCGTTCTCGGCGCTGAACATCTGGCCAGGGGTTACCTCGGCCAGGATCAACTCGAGGTCGGGTTGTCCTTTGGGGCTCACCGTCAGCCAGCGAAGGCCGGAGTCGTCCATGGTCATATCGGTCTTGACCTCGAAACCCAGAATATCGCGGTAGAATCTGAGTGCCTCATCCTGGTCGGTCACGTAGATCGTCGAGTGGCTCTGGCGTTGGATCACGGCTTACCTCCCTGTCTCTCTGTTCTGGCTTGAAGATACTTGGGAGGTGCCTCTCCGACTTCTCGAAAATTGCGCTCTTCTGCAGTTCCGTACAACATGGCGAGGAAGCACGATGGAACAAAGAGAGGCCTGACCAGATCCGGTACAGAGATACCCGAGCGCGCGTGGCGCCGGTACTCGGAAGGGGAGAGGCCGACGCGATGGGCGAACAGGGCGCTGAAGCTACCAAGGCTGGAGAAGCCAACCTCGAAGCAGGCCTCCGTGACGTTGTGGCTCCCTCGTGCGAGCAGCGTCTTCGCCCTCTCTATGCGCAGACGGGTCAGGAACTCGTGCGGCGTCTCCCCGTAGGCCTGCTTGTAGATGCGCAGGAAGTGGTAGGGGGAGAGGTTCGCGTGAGCCGCGACGTCGGGCAGAGAGACGGGGCCCCGGTAGGCCTGACGCATGAAGTCCCTGGCCTCTCTCAAGTCCCTGTACGTCTGAGGGTGCATGTAAGGAGAGTACAGGGTGTCGCCGAAGAGCCAACAGCGTTTATCATGTCGGGTAGAACCGCAGGGAGATCCAAAGTCCTATCGCGGCTGCGAGCAGGATCAGTGGCGTCGAGACGGCACCCAGCCTCAGGTAATCTCTCGCCGTCACCTCTACCCCCCTCGCCCGTACGACGGAGAGCCAGATCAGGGTCGCCAGAGAACCCACGACCGTCAGGTTGGGCCCCACGCTCGTCCCTACGACCGTGGCGTAGATCGTAGCCAGGCCGAGCCGCCCCTCCGAGATCAGCGGCCTCAAAGCATCCAGGGCGACGAAGGTGGTGGGCAGGTTGTCGAGGACGTTGGAGCCGAGCGCCGTGACACAGGCGACGGCCACGATCTGCGAGAGACCATCGCCCGAGACGGTCGCGGCGTACACACCTCTTGCGAGCGCGCCGAGCCCGGCCTCCTCCGTAGCCCGCACCACGACGAAGAGACCAACGACCAGCACGAGCACGTCCCACGAGACCGAGCCGGCCACCTCTCGGAACCCCGCCCAGCCCTTGAGCCACGCTACCCCCGCCACGACGGCGCCAGCCGCGAGGGCGACGGCCCCGATCGGTACACTGAGGCAGGAGGCGAACGACAGAACGGAGAGGACACCGAAGATACTCACCGCCGCCGCGCGGAAAAAGGCAGGGTCCTTCGGGGTAAAAGGGGACACCACAGGATCGTAGGAGCCGCGCAACTCCCTCCGGAAGAGCCAGCGGAAGAGCAGCAAGTTTGTCAGAACGGCGAAGGTCGCAGGCAGGAGCATGACGAGGGCGAACCGCGCGAAGCCGGGATCGAAGGCCTCGTAGGCGAGGAGGCCGGTAAGGTTGGAGACGGGGAGGAATAGCGAGGCGGTGTTGGCGGCGTAGACACAGGCGAACATGAAAGGCAGGGGCTTGAGACGCAGGCGACAGACCGTACCGTACACGATCGGAGTCAGTACTATTGCCGTGGTGTCAAGCGAGAGAATGGCCGTGACGACGCAACCGACACAGAACACCAGCACGAAGAGCCGCGACACCCGGCCGCCACCGGCCCTGATAGCGAGCGAGGCCGCCCAGTCGAAGATCCCGGCCTTCTCTGCAACGACGGAGAGGGACATCATCCCCACCAGCAGCGCCAGCGGATCCACCACCCCGCGCAGCACGCCCGCCGCTTGCCGGAGCGGTACCAGACCCGTGGCCACGGCCGCACTCCCACCGAGAGCGGGCCACCATGCCCGGCTCAAGCCCCACGGAGCCGCGAGCGTCAGCGCCACCGTCACCGCGAGTAACGCCCCCGCGAAGGATGCCTCTATGCCCTCAGCCGTGATGGCGTGGTCCCGGCTTCTTCGGAGGTCTCCCGGAAGATCCCATACCAGGCCTGCCCTCAGGGCCCTCGCGATGCCCCGGCCTCTCGATCTCAGCCAGGGCCTCCTCCAGAAATCCCTCGGGATCATCGGGGGCCGCCCACCCGGCGTACTGCTCGATGGCCTCCTCCACAGCGGCGTTGAGCAGCCCCTCGGCGAGAGGGGTCTTCGCCGTCTCAAACCTTTCCGCCAGCCACACCAGCCTCGCGTGTTCCCTCTCGCCAAGCCTTAGCGAGAACGGCACCATCTTCGGCCCACCCGGCTTCCTGCCTTTCTTCGATACGCGGTCTATGTGGCCGCTCACCAGGCGACCTACCTTGTCCCCCACGAAGACCTCCTTCGACGTCCAGTACCTGTACTACAATTTGTAATACAAAATGTACTACGAAAAGTATAAACGTGTGTTCCTGGTGGCGCCTGCGGTGGGAGGGACGATAAAAGTTGGGACGTGGATCGCGCTATATAATCGTGTGCATGACTAATATAGCTTGGGAACCGGCAGGCAAGTTCGAGGACATCAGGTACGAGAAGGCGGCGGGGATCGCGAAGATCACCATAAACCGCCCAGAGGTGAGGAACGCCTTCAGGCCGCTGACGGTCATGGAGATGCAGAGGGCTCTCGAAGACGCCAGGGAGGACCACGAGATCGGGGTCATCATCCTGGCGGGGGAGGGACCTGACGCTTTCTGTTCCGGTGGCGACCAGAAGGTGCGGGGAGACGCAGGATATCTCGAAGACCCCGACGACCCGCGCCGCACCCCGGGCGGCGAGTCCGTCGGGCGCTTCCACGTCACGGATTTGCACGTCCAGATCCGTCGTTGCCCCAAGCCCGTCGTCGCTATGGTCGCCGGGTACGCCGTCGGCGGGGGCCACGTCCTGCACGTCGTTTGCGACCTTACCATCGCCGCCGACAACGCGAAGTTCGGGCAGGTCGGACCGAAGGTCGGCAGCTTCGACGGCGGTTTCGGCGCCTCCATCCTCACGCAGCTCGTCGGGCCGAAGAAGGCGAAGGAGATCTGGTTTCTCTGCAGAATGTACTCGGCCGAG
Organism: Actinomycetota bacterium; assembly: GCA_902812425.1. Classification (GTDB taxonomy): domain Bacteria; phylum Actinomycetota; class Rubrobacteria; order Rubrobacterales; family Rubrobacteraceae; genus Rubrobacter_D. The sequence continues at coordinate 132 of CADDZK010000009.1, read as the reverse complement.
GAGGCCCTGGATATGGGGCTCGTCAACGCGGTCGTACCGTTAGAAGATCTCGAATCAGAGACCGTCCGCTGGTGCCGCGAGATGCTGGAGCGTTCGCCCTTCGCCATCAGATTGCTGAAGGCGAGCTTCCAC
>CADDZK010000008.1 GCA_902812425.1 Actinomycetota bacterium | reverse complement strand
GGTAGAGGAGCGTCTGTGGCGAGCCTCTGTGACGGATCATCTGAAGGGACGTCGCGGGTTACGGGGCCGACGGGCACCGCGAACGGCCCCACCTGATGCCTGAGACCTGAAGCCTTCTAAAGCTTCTTGTCGGCCTGCTCGGGCAGGTTCCGCTCGGCCTCCTGGGGCAGGAGAGACCTTATCCTCCTCAAGTTCGCCTGGTCCACCTTGTAGACGAGGGGTTCAGCCGCCAGGGAGTCCTCCCCTGCGGCGGCCTTTATGCGCTCCGTCAGGTTGTCCTCGACGAGCCAGGACATCGAGGGCAGGACGCCCGCGACGATGCGCATCCTGATGCGTCCGTCGGCCTCGTTGCGCTCGACGAGGCGCGGCGGGCTCAGGTAGAGGTCCGTGGCCTCGCCGAGCGCGTTCTCCACCCGCGAGGCCGCCGCGGCGTCAGAGAGCTGCACCTCGACGTTGAAGCGCTGCTGGCCTGAGACGTAGTTGACGACGCCCTGCATCGTGCCGTTCGGGATGTAGCTCACCTCGCCGGAGAGCGACATTATCTTGGTCATCCTCAGGCCAAGCTCTTCGACTATACCCGAGACGTCCTGTGGCTTTATGAGGACGAAGTCCCCGACGCTGTACTGCCCCTCGAAGACTATCGAGAAACCGGCAATAACGTCGCGCAGGAAGCTCTGCGCCCCGAAGCCGAGTACGGCGGCGAGGATGGTCGTGCCCGCCGCCGCGGGGAGCGGGTCCCTGAAGAAGATGCTCAGGATAAAGAGCACGACGATGATAAAGACGACGTAGCGCAGGGCGTTGCGGATCAGGGTGATCGCGGTGTCCTGACGCTTGATGCGCTCCACCGCCTCGAGGTCGAGGAGCGCGTCGCGGCTGCGGCGCCAGCGCATGATCCGCGGTACCCCACGGGTCAGTATCCTGTAGAAGACGAGCCCTAAGAAGATAATGATCAAGGACGCGATGACGTTGCCTATGAACTGCGGGCCTATGACGTAATCGTAGGCACCCTGCAGGAACTCCCTCATCGAATGGAAGACGGAGACGGGCTTTTTCGCCACGCCTTTTGCGACCTCCTTGGCATCGCTGGCGGCAGCGGCGAGGCTGGCCGTATTTTCCTTGATTAGGGAGAAGAGCATGCGGCCATTAAAGTATTCTCTGCTTCAGGCTGCAAGGTGGGTGCGGCTACCGCTTCGCCAGGACGAAGTAGACCTCGGTGCTGAAGAGCTGGTTCTTTATCGGGCTTCCGAACTCGCGCACGAGCTCGAAGGTCTCAGAGAGCTGGGTACGCAGGCGACGATGGTCGAAGCCGAGGTGGTGAAAGTGATATGGCAGGCCTTCTGAGATCATCCTTACGGGCCGCTTTGCCGGCGGCCGCCCGACGGCGGCGCGCAATACGTTCCCGATCCTGGCGTCGTAGGTGCCGTAGCGGCGCACCATCCTGAAGAGACCCTTGACGAGGGCAGGGCCGAACAGCTCGTTGGGGACGCCGACGACGAAGATGCCATTCTCTTTGAGCAGACGGTCCACGGTTCTCAAGGTCCCCGCCGTCTGACGGCGGGGCAGGTGCTCGAAGACCTCGAGGCAGAAAACGTGATCGAAAGTGAGCCTCCGCAGTTCCTTGCGGTCGGGGACGAGCGTGACGTTTTTCAGGCCAGAGAGGTTATGGCTGGCCTCATCGAAGATGCCGGGCATCGGCTCGTAGCAGACTACGCTGGCGTTCGGGAAGCGTCTCGCGAGCATCTTGCTAAGTTCACCGCTGCCGCCGCCGAAGTCGAGGAAGCTGCCCGAAAAACCCTCGTCGAGGCCGTCCAGGACACAGACCGCATCGTGCAGGCGCCGCCGTTGCAGAAACCGCTTTACCGGGTTCCTGTCGCCGATGGTGATCTCGGAGTAGCGGCGCGCTCCTCTCTTAACCAGAGTATCCCCCTTACCTTGCGGCGATCCTTACCCCCTGACGGTAGCATAACGAAGACCCTGGTGAGGAGACGTGGCTCAGCGAGGCCACCGTCAAGTCCTACCTGCTCCACATCTACGGCAAGCTTGACGCCTCGGACCGGACCTCAGCCGTCGCCACCGCGCTCAGGCGCGGCATCCTGCGGCTCTCTAGGTGTGGCGTTCGAGGGCGAGCTGTATGAGGCGGTCGATGAGCTCTTCGTAGGGGAGGCCGCTCGCGGCCCAGAGCTCGGCGTAGACGCTCGTCGGGGTGAAGCCGGGAATGGTGTTGATCTCGTTGAGGAGCAAGCGGTCCGTGCCGCGTTCGAGGAAGAAGTCGACCCGCGCCATGCCCGCCGCGTCTATGGCCTCGTAAGCCGTGGCGGCTATGCGCCTTACCTCTTCTTTGATCTCCTCGGGGGCGGGGGCGGGGACGAGCAGCTCCATCCCACCCTCGACGTACTTGGCCTCGTAGTCGTAGAAGTCGCCCTTCTTGACGACTATCTCACCGGGGACGGAGACCTCGGGGTCCTCGTTGCCGAGCACGGAGACCTCTATCTCGCGGGCGTCCACGCCCTCCTCCACGATGATGCGCCGGTCGAAGTGCGCCGCCTCGTCGATGGCGTCGCCCAGTTCTTTAGCATTCTCGGCCTTGCCGATGCCGACGCTAGAGCCGAGGTTGGCGGGCTTGACGAAGCAGGGGTATCCGAGGGAGCCTTCTATCTGCTGTATAGAGCCCTCCCTGTCCTTCTCCCACAGCCTGCGGGTCAGGGCGACCCACCTGACCTGAGGAAGGCCGTGGTGGGCGAAGATCTTCTTCATCGTCGGCTTGTCCATGCCAGCGGCGCTGCCCAGCACCCCGCTTCCGACGTAGGGGACGCCCGCGAGCTCGAGCATCCCCTGTATGGTGCCGTCCTCGCCGTATGGACCGTGCAGGACGGGGAAGACCACGTCCACGGAGCCGAGCCCAGCGGGCAGCTTCTCCCTTATGGAGGCCGGAGGACCGGAGACGGGAGCGTCCGAGCCGTCTGGCAGGTATCCCACCTTCGACTCCAGCTCGCGCATGGGCTCGCCGGAGGAGATCCAACGCCCCTCCCTGGTTATGCCTACGGGCACGACCTCATGGCGCCCACTCTCCCTGAGCGCCCGCGTTATGGCGCGCGCCGAGGCCAGGGAGACCTCGTGCTCCCCGCTGCGACCGCCGAAGACGACCATCACCCTGACCAAAACGCCGCTCCTCTCCTCTCTAGTACTCCCATCCTAGCAAAGGACGCGACGGTAGTTCTCTAGGCCTCCCGCGGCGCGAACCCGAGCTCGGCGGAGCGCTCCCTCAGGGCGCCCGCCACGAACTCTATGTGCTCGTTGAGATCAACGCCAAGCTCCTCTGCACCCCGCACGATGTCCTCGCGGCTCACGGCCGCGGCGAAGGATTTCTGCTTCATCTTCTTGCGTACGCTCTTCGCTTTCATGTTCTCAAGGCCCTCGGGGCGCATGAGGGCGCAGGCGACGATGAACCCCGAGAGCTCGTCGACGGCGTAGAGCGTCTTGGACATGAGCGTGTCGCGGGGCACGTCGAGGTAGTCGGCGTGCCCCTTTATGGCGTGGAGGACGTCGTCTGGATAGCCTCTGCGTTCCAGCTCCGCCACACCGACCATCGGGTGCTCATCAGGCGTCGGGTGTTTCTCGTAGTCCATGTCGTGCAGGAGGCCCGTTATGCCCCACTTCACCTCGTCCTCGCCGAAGCGGCAGGCGTAGGCGCGCATGGCGGCCTCGACGGCGAGCATGTGCTTGCGCAGGGAGTCGCTCTCGGTCCACTCGCACATAAGCTCCCAGGACTGTTCACGGTTCATACGACCTCCTCTGAAGAAAGGCTCGGCTACAGCCGGGTATTTTATCCATCGCGCAACGACAAGAAAGAGACCGGCCTCGCTCCAGAGATCGTAGATAGTCTGGAAACTGGCTTATTGCTCGTCCTGGCCCTGGTCGTCTCTGTCTCCGATGCCGTCGCCTCTCAGCCGCCGTCGTAGGAGATCTTTATCACGCCGCCGGGCGAGTTCGTCTGCTGGACAGAGCGGGTGGCGTCGCCAGCGACAAGGACGACCTTGAGGGCGCCTTTACCGTCGTCCCGTTTCTCGATGCGGCACGAGAGCTTTCGTCCTTTCAGGTCGAACGTGAAGCGTTTGGGGACCCGGCCGCTCAGGACGTTCTGCTCTTCACCCACGGAGCAGAGGCCGGAGAAGGTGGTCTTGGGGTCTCCTTCGAGTCGGATCAGGATCTCAGACTTACCACCCGCGTCGTCGCCGAGGGTGACCTCGGGGGGCGGCGAGTTCCCCGTCGTCTCCAGAGCCGTGCTCGGTGGGGAGGTCGTCTCTTCGGGGATCTCCGTCTTCTGTTCCGGAGGATTGTGTTTCTTTTCGGGGCCCTCCGCGCAGGCTACCACGAGGAGCAGCATCGTGAGGAGCAGCATCGCCGCCGGCACGATCATGCGTATCCTCTCGGATTTAAAGGGACCCATGGGCGTTTATTCTAGCTGACGAGATCGTTATCTTCCGGTGCACTCTCCCCTGAGAGTTCCGCGGCCCTCGCCAGAACGGTGTTGAGCATCTCGGGCGTGAGGACGCCGGTGAAGGTGTTCTGCTGCGACGGGTGGTAGCAACCGAGGATGGTGAACGGTCCGGCTTCGTACTCGGCGCCGTGGGCGAACTTCGGCTTCGGTCTCGTCCCGAGCAGGCGCAGGGCCGCATCCCAGGCGAAGGCGCCGAGGCAGACGACTACCTTCGCGTCGAGCAACTCCAGTTCGCGGGCGGCATAAGAGAGGCAGGCGTCGCGCTCTTCGGGGGTCGGCTTGTTCTGCGGCGGGGCGCAGCGGACGGCGGCCGAGATCCAGAGCCCACGCAGCCGTAACCCGTCGTCTCTGTGCCGCGAGATGGGTTTGCTGGCGAAACCCGCGCGGTATAGCGCCGCGAAGAGGAAGTCGCCCGAGCGGTCGCCGGTGAAGACACGTCCCGTCCTGTTCGCCCCGTGGGCGGCAGGGGCGAGGCCGAAGACGACGACGCTCGCCTCGGGGTCGCCGAAGCCGGGGACGGGACGACCCCAGTAGGTCTCGTCCTTCAAGGAAGCCCTCCTCTGGCGGGCGACCTCCTCGCGCCAGGCGACGAGGCGCGGGCAGTGGCGGCAGGAGACGATCTCCCGCTCCAGCTTCGCGAGTTCCTCGCTCCTCAGCACGCTACGCCCTTCTGGCTTCGCTCGTCAGCACGCCGGCTTTGCCGGCTCTCGGCGAGTTGTCCCAAAGCGCCGCAATGGTTTCTCGTGCGCGGCGGAGCGAGGCCGGAACGGTAAAAGCTGACGGCTGAGAGCGAGGGCCTTTTAGGCCCGAAGCGTGCTGAGAGGCGCGTAGCGCCGGGCTGACAAGCTGCCGAAGGCAGCGTGCTCTCATGCGCCGAAGCGGTTGAGCTTCAGGGCGTGGCCCATGAGGTAGCCCATGATCTCCTCCGCCTGGAAGACGCCGAGCGAGCCGCCCGCGCACGCCCTCTCCCCGAAGCTCTCCGCGGTTGGCAGGGTGTAAGGGGAGGCGAGCAGGAAAGGGACGCCGTGCCAGGAGTGGCTCTTCATCTTCGCCGGCGTCGCGTGATCTCCCGTGATGGCGAGGGCGTCGGGGCCGAGGTCGAGGAGCGTGGGTATCTGGGCGTCCACCTCCTCGATGACTGAGGCCTTCCTCTCGAAGTCGCCGTCTTCGCCTGCAGCGTCCGTGGGCTTGATGTGGACGAAGAAGAAGTCGTGGCCCTCCCAGTTCTCTTCGAGCGTCTCGAACTCTCCCGCTATACCTTCGCCTTCCTTGAGGAGTTGCATCCCGGCGAGGCGGGCGAGGCCCTTGTACATCGGGTAGCTCGCGATGGCGGCAGCGTCGAGTTTGTAGGTCTCGTCGAAAGAGGGGAGGGCGGGGTGCATACCGAAGCCGCGCACGAGGACCGTATTCGCGGGGTGCTGGTCGGCGAGGATCTCGTTCGCCTGCTCGACGAAGGAGTTTGCGATCCGGGCGCTCTTCTTGGCCTCCTGCGAGTCGTCCGTCGGCTCGACGCTGAGCGGTTCGAGGCCCGTACGCTGCGGGTCAGAGTCGGCCAGCGCGTCCGAGAGACCCTCGCCCCTGAAGACGGCGACGGCCCTGTACTCCTTCTCGTGCATGACGAAGGTCTCGACACCGTCTATGTTCAGCTTCTCATTCAGGAGACCTACGAGCTCCTCGCCCTTCTCGGAGGGGATACGCCCAGCGCGGCGATCGGAGATCTTGCCCGACTCGTCTTTGGTGGCGAAGTTCACCCTTGCTGCGAGGTCGCTCTCGCCGAGGTCGAAGCCGACGCCTAAAGCGCTGAGGACGCCGCGCCCTACCTGGAAGCGCAAAGGGTCGTAGCCGAAGAGGCCGAGGTGGCCTGGCCCGCTCCCCGGGCTCACCCCTGCTGCCACGGGACGCGAGAACCCGAGGTCAGAACGCGCTGCGAGGGCGTCGAGGTTCGGGGTGGCTGCGGCCTCGAGCTCCGTCTGGCCCGATGGGTCCATCGGCAGTCCTCCCAGGCCGTCCAGGACGAGCAGGACGATCTTCGTCTCCGTCTTGACGGATAGCTCGCGCATGAGGTTGAGATCCAAAACAAGAGTCCTTTCCTTCTCCGGCGTGCGCCGGAAGTCTAACAAAGAGGATCTGTATAATCTCCGCCTGGAGCGAAGCCCGGAGGGCAGTAGATGAAGATAGAGACCATAGACCTTGACTTTATGAACACCGGGCGGGTCGTAGCCTCGTTCTTGCTGCTGGGCGAGAGCGGAGCCGCCCTTGTAGAGACGGGCCCGACGACCTGCCTCGGGCGGCTCACCGCGGGCCTGAAGGAGCACGGCGTCTCCCACGAAGACGTGCGGCAGGTCTTCCTCACGCACATACATCTCGACCACGCCGGCGCGTCGGGACACCTCTCGGAGCTGCTGCCGAACGCGACCTTCTACGTGCACGAAGTCGGCTACCCGCATCTGGTAGACCCCTCGAAGCTCGTGAAGAGCGCGACCCGCATCTACGGAGAGAGGATGGACGAGCTCTGGGGCGAGGCGCGTCCCGTGCCTGAGGACCGGATCGTGATCCTGCACGACAAGGAGGAGGCTGAGGCCGCGGGAGGAGTCCTCGTCGCCCACGATACGCCGGGTCACGCCTACCACCACCTCGCCTACCTGGAGCCGGGCTCGGGGGCCCTCTTTACCGGCGACGTGGCAGGTATCAGGTTGCCGGGCCAGTCCTACATCCGCCCGCCGACGCCGCCGCCCGAGATCGACATCGAGGCGTGGGTACAGAGCATCAACTACATCAGGCAGATAGGTCCGGACAGCCTGTGGCCCACGCACTTCGGGACCTACGAGGACGTCGAGCGGCACCTCGCCGAGCTCGAACAGCGCCTGCAGGACTGGTTGCTCTTCATAGAGGGGCAGATGGACGAGGGGGCCGAGCGAGAGGAGATCTCCGACCAGCTGAAGGCCAAAGGGGACGCCGAGATGCTCGCAGAGGGCGCCGATACCGCGGAGTCCGGGCGCTACGACCTCGCGGGCAGCTACTCCATGCTCACCGACGGCATCATGAGGTACGTCGCCAGGCGGCGTGAGAAGGGCTGATCTACTACAGTCTGGCCAGGTTCGTGACGAAAACAAGAGATCCGGAGGCGCGAAGAATCGAGGAGTAGTGGCCAGAAGCTTGATCCTGATCGCATTGATCGTAGTCCTCCTTGGCGGGCTGTTCTTCGTGTTGCGCCCGGAGAAAAGCGCCGTGCCGCGGGAGAGGACGTTCGATCTCTCGATCAAGGGCGGCGAGATGAGCCCGGATGAGGTCTCCGTGCACGAGGACGACAGGGTTACGCTCCATATAAGCTCAGACAAGCCTATGGAATTCCACGTGCACGGTTACGACATGGAGCAAGAGATCAAACCCGGAGCCCCGGCAGATCTCCACTTCAGGGCCGACCTCACGGGACGCTTCGAGATGGAAGATCACGAATCCGAGAGGGAGCTCGGCGTGCTCCAGGTGCGCCCGCGGTAGTGAACGTGAAGGTTCGCCGCGCCGTAGCAGCCACGCTCGCGCTCTCGCTGATCCTCGCAGACACCCCTCCTGCTCTGGCCCACGGCTTCGGGCCTACCTACGACATCCCGATTCCCTTGTGGCTCTACCTCTACGGCGCCGCCGCCGCCGTGGTGCTCGCTTTCGTGCCGCTGGCTCTCTTCTCCCGCAAGGAGCGGGACGCTGACGCCCCGTACAGGTACCCCCGCCTCGACCTGTTCAGCGTCCCGTCTCTGAGAAAGCTTTTGACGTCACGCCTTCTCGTAGGCGGCCTCCGCCTGCTCTCCGTCGCGCTCTTCTTCCTCGTGATCGTCGCCGGCCTTGTAGGTCTGCAGACCGGCTTCAACATCACTCCCACTTTCGTGTGGGTGACCTGGTGGGTGGGTCTCAGCTTCTTTACCGCTCTCGTCGGGAACCTGTGGCCGCTCGTCAACCCCTGGAAGATACTCTTCGATTGGGCCGAGGGGCTCGTCCGCCGCCTGGGCTACAGGGACGGGCTCGAGCTCGGCGAACCCTATCCCGGGGCGCTCGGAGTCTGGCCTGCGGTCGGACTCTACCTCGTGTTCGTTTGGACCGAGAACGTCTTCTCCGGCTCGTACGTGCCGCGCAACATCGCTCTCTTCGCCCTCGCTTACACCCTGATCACGCTCTACGGTATGGCCTTCTTCGGCAAGGAGACCTGGCTCAGGCGCGGCGAGGCGTTCTCGGTCTTCTTCGGGCTGCTCGGCAGGTTCGCGCCGACGGAGGTGAGGGTGAAGAACCCGGAGGTATGCAGGGGCTGCGAAGGCTGCGAGTCAGGGGGGAGGTGCGTGGGCTGTTACGAGTGCTTCGAGCACGCCGCTCCGGATGAGCGCGAGCTGAACCTGCGCCCTCCTGCCGTCGGTCTCGGGTTGCCGGAGAAGGTGCCGCCCGGCGCGGTTGCTTTCGTGATCGTCGTGCTCGCGGGGGTGACCTTCGACGGCCTGCTACAGACGCCGCTCTGGCTCGAGATCGTCCGTCTCACCCCCATCACCCAGACGCTGGGTGTGATCCTGCTTCCTGCGCTGTTCGGGGGTGTCTATCTCGGCTTCGTGGAACTGAGCCGGGTCCTCGGCGGGGGAGGTGAGGGAGGCCTCGGGAGGTTCGCGGCGGCTTACGTTTTCTCGCTCGTGCCGATCGCCATCGCCTACCAGATGGCCCACTACTACACGTATCTGCTCATCCAGGGGCAGATGATAGTCTCCCTCGTCTCCGATCCCTTCGGGTGGGGCTGGAACCTCTTCGGCACCGCGGACTTCGAGCCCGACTACGGCATCGTCGGGGCCGGCTTCGTCTGGTACTCGCAGGTCGCGCTCATAGTGGCGGGGCATGTGATCGCCGTCTATCTCGCCCATTCGACCTCGCTGCGCCTGCTTCGCGACCCCGGGCGCGCCCTCAGGAGCCAGCTCCCGATGCTCGTTTTGATGGTCCTCTACACGATGTGTAGCCTCTGGATCCTGGCCCAGCCCATCGTCAAGTAAAGAAAAGTCGAACGGAGAGCCCCGGCCGTGCTCCCACGCGCTCGGGGTGTGGTACATTGCAAATTATTCGAATGCGACGTTGGTCTACCCGGGGGGAGCAGACTTAGATGGGCCTGGGTGAACATGAGCGGCGAAGATGGTAACTCGCATACAAGGCTAGAGATAGGCAGGACCCTGGAGCGGGCCCGCAGGGAGCAGGGTCTCTCCCTCCAGCAGATCGAGCAGGCGACGAAGATCCGGGCCAAGTACCTGCGTGACCTGGAGAACGAGAACTTCGACGTATTGCCTGCCGTGTACGTGATCGGTTCCCTCAAAACATACGCGGGGTACCTTGGTCTGGACGGGGAGGCTTTGGCCGGGGAGCTCAAGCATCGCCAGGCGCTCCTGCACGAGAGAGAGAACGAGGCACGAGAGGAGCCTCCGGCGGACGAGCCCCGTGGCCTCTTTGCCTCCCTTGGCCGTCTCTTCGGTCTCGGCAGCCCCGAGGCGGTCGAGGACGACTCGGGGGCGGTACCTGACCCGAGCCACAGCCCACGCCTGTATCTGAGCGTCGGGGTGGTTCTGATCTTCGTCATAGCCCTCGCCCTCGGCTCGACCCTCAAAGTGGAGGAAAAGCCCGCGGTCTCGCAGGTGCGCGAACCGAAGGCCTCGCAGGTGCCTTACAGGGTCGCCCTCGTAGATGGTCTGCAAGACAATGATCTCAACGCCGGGGATCGGAGTAAGGACAAGCAGCACGAGGAAAGGGCCGAATCCCCCGCCAAAGACACCAACAAAGACGAGAGAGACAAAGCGGCGGAGCGAAGCACCAAGGATGAGGATACATCCCTGACGGCACAGGTCTCCTCGGCAACCGCCTCGGCAACCGCCTCCGCGAGCGCGTCAGCGAGTGCGTCAGCGAGCGTATCAGCGAGCAAGTCCACCGGACCCGCGACAGCGACGGCCGCGCCAGCCAGCGCGAGCCAGGAACCGGCGGCCCCGAGGGAGCAGGGCGGCGACGGAGAAGATATGGCTGCTGCTCCGGCCGGGGCCGCCCGCGCGCCGGGCGGCCCCGGTCTTCAGCGGAAGAGCGCGGGTCCCTTGAACGCTACCACGCTTGGCGATAGGATCCGCAGCAAGGTGAAGAGTGCCCTGGGCTCGACCCGGTGACTTCTCGGTGTCCGTGCGCCGGCTCTAGCCGTTCTTGACGGCTTCGACGACCTCCTGGAGGCCCTGCTTCGCGTCGGAGAAGAGCATCATGGTCTTCTCCGTGTCGTAGAAGAGTGGGTTGTCTACGCCGGCGAAGCCCGGGCTCAAGGAGCGCTTGATAAAGATGACGCGGTCGGCCTTGTCCACCTCCAGGATGGGCATGCCCGAGATGGGGGTGTCCTGTTCGGGATCGTTGGCGGCGGGGTTCACGACGTCGTTGGCGCCGACGATGATCGCGGCGTCCGCGTCTTCTAGCTCGGGGTTTATGTCTTCGAGGTCGTAGAGCTTGTCGTAGGGGACACCGGCTTCGGTCAGGAGGACGTTCATGTGGCCCGGCATACGTCCAGCAACGGGATGGATGCCGAAGAGGACCTCTTTGCCCCGCGACTCCAGCGTCTCCATCAGGTCGTACATCGGTCCCTGGGCCTGGGCTACGGCGAGGCCGTAGCCGGGTACGATCACGACCTTCCCGGCCTCGTCTGCGAGGTACTCCCCGACCGCACCGGCGCTCACGTCGTTGACTGGACGGTCCTCTTCGTCGGAGCCCTTGCTGCCGGTCCCCGAGGCCGTTATGCCGGCGAAGATGATCTTCCTCAAGGGGCGCCCGAGGGCACTGCTCATCTCGCGCGTCAGGATCGTACCCGAGGCCCCGACGAGCGTGCCGCTGATGATGAGGGCATAGTTGTTTAGCACGAAACCGGAGGCCGCCGCTGCGAGCCCCGTGAACGAGTTGAGGAGCGAGATGACGATGGGCATGTCGGCCCCGCCTATGGGGATGACGAAGAGCACGCCGAGGAGCACCGCCGCAGCGAGTATCAAATACAGGGAGAGGAGTGGGGGAACCAGTATCCCGCCGGCCAGGACGTTCGCCGCGAGCGCCAAGATAACGATGGCTATGAGGGCGTTAACCACCTGCTGCAGCGGGAACGTGACGGACCCCGTGAGCGCGAGCTCCTGCAGCTTGGTGAAAGCGATGATGCTGCCCGCGAAGCTGACGGTACCTATGACGACGCTGAGGAGTACGGCGACGGTGGCGACGACCGTCTCGGGGTGGGTGCCTAAAGCTTCGGCCTGGTAGAACTCCGAGAGGGCGACGAGGGCCGCCGTGGCGCCGCCGACGCCGTTGAAGGCTGCGACCATCTGGGGCATCGCCGTCATCTGGACCCGCTGGGCCGCGAAGGCCCCTATCACGGAGCCCACGATGACCCCGGCCAGGATCTCTATCCCGCTCAAAGCCTCGTCTATGTCCGCGACGAAGACCGTCGCCACGAGCGCGATGACCATCCCGACGGCGGCCAGGGTGTTCCCCGAACGGGCCGTCTCCGGCGAGCGCAGGCGCCTAATTCCTAAGATAAAGAGCGCGGCCGCCACGAGGTAGGCTACGAAGGTCGCTACCTGCATCCCTACCCTTCTCTCTTCTTTACCTTCTTGACGGGCGGACGGAACATGCCGAGCATCCTGTTCGTCACCCAGAAGCCGCCGACCACGTTCATCGCGCCGAAGACGACCGCGATCAGACCCACCGTCGTCGTGAAGGAGTCGCTCGCCGCGGCGAGGGAGATGACAGCGCCGACGAGCACTATGCCGTGGATGGCGTTCGTGGCGCTCATGAGCGGCGTGTGCAGGAGGCTCGGGACGCGCGAGATCAACTCGAACCCGAGGAACGCGGCGACGACGAAGATGGCTATCTGGGCTAGCAACATACCCACCTCAACGCCTCTCTTCCGAGGCCTCTTGGGCCTCGTCCTCTTCTTGAGAGAGTGCCTCCCTGGTGGACTCGTCCCTGATCTCACCCTCGTGCGCTATGCAGGTTGAGTCTATGATCTCATCCTCGAAGTCGAGATTAAGGTGCAGGTCTTTTTCGTCTTTTTCCTCGGCCCTGTCCTCCGTTATGTGGGAGATCAGGTTGTACATGTTGCGCGAGAGTAGCTGGCTCGCGTGTATGGGCATGCTACTCGGCAAGTTGACGGGACCGAGGATCCTGACCCCTTCGTGCTCGACGGTCTCCCCTGGCTCGGTAAGCTCGCAGTTGCCGCCGCTCTCAGCGGCGAGGTCCACTATGACGGACCCCGGTTTGAGGCTCTCGACCATCTCTCTGTCGACGAGCTTCGGGGCCTGCCTGCCAGGGACGAGCGCCGTGGTTATGACGATGTCCATCTCCTTTATGCGCTCGCGAAGGAGCTTCTGGTCCTCCTCGAGCTTCTCCTTGGACCATCCCTCTTCTTCCTCTTCTTCGTCACCTTCTTCGCCTTCGACGATGTACCGGTCCCTCGGTGGCTCCCCGAAGGAGTAGAACCCGAGCTTGACCATGAGGGCGCGCCAGCCCGTGGGCTTGTACTCCTCGAACTGATCCTCCTCTTCCTCCTCCTTCTCGTCGTCGGAGTCGATAAAGGTGGCGCCGAGCGACTGCGCCTGCTCCTTGGTCTCGGGCCTGATGTCGTAGGCGAAGACCTCGCCACCGAGCCTGTTCATGATGGCTATGGCCTGCAAGCCGGCCACGGCCACCCCGAGTACGAGGATGTTCGCCGCCTTGGTGGTCCCCGCCGCGGTCGAGAGCATAGGCACGTACTTGCCTAAAGTGTCGGCCCCGATGAGGGCGCACTTGTAGCCAGAGATGGAGCCCATCGAGGAGAGGGCGTCCATGCTCTGCGCGACGCTGGTGCGTGGGATCGCCTCGTTGGAGAACACGGTTACGCCGGCCTCGGCGAGTTTCTTGACGAGCTCGGGGTTCTGGGGTCCGTTGAGGAAGCAGACGAGGGCGAGCCCCTCGCGCATCTGCCCGATCTCATCGCCGGTTGGCCTCGCCACCTTGACGACGATGTCCGATTCGCCGTAGACGCCTTCGGCGCCGTCTACGACCCTCGCCCCTGCCTCCTCGTAGTTCTCGTCGAGGTTGTAGTCGCGGCCCGCGCCGGACTCGACGATGACCTCGAAACCGTCTTTGACGAGTCTAGCGACGGTCTCGGGCACGAGCCCGACCCGCCGCTCCCCCTCGTTGATCTCGCGCGGTATCCCTACCTTCACGCGGCAGATTATAGCGTCGGAAGTAGCCTCGCGCTTCCAGGCTCCAACCGTTACCAACAAAATTCCGTTTTGTAATCGAAATGTCACCTTTGGGGCTTAAAGTCCTACTATCGACCACTGAAAGCTATCTGAGAGAGGAGGTCGAGGAAGATGGAGAAGATAACCACAGGGTACACGAGGAAGACGCTGACGACGCTCGTGGCGGCTGTGGTCCTGTTCGCCGGGCTCGGCCTCCTCGGGTATTCGCTGCTTGCAGGAGGCTCTCCGGCTTCGGCCGAGAGCCCGCAGCGGGTGCACGGCAGGATCTCGGATGAGCTCGAGAAGAAGTTCCAGAGGAGCATTCCGGAGAGGATCGTCGAGAAGATAAGGGGACCGCAGGCGAAGACGCCGGAGAGCAAGAAGCTCCAGCTCACCGTCCCTGCTATGAAGCGGGTCGAGCACGTACCCGTCTACGACGCTCCGCAGAGCGGGTACGAGAAGGCCCTCCACGACGGCGTGGTCCACGTGAGGGGGACGGGTTTCCCCTGGCAGAAGGGGGCCAACGTCTACATAGCGGGCCACAGGGTCGGTTATCCTGGGACGAAGAGCAACCTCGTCTTCTGGGATCTCAACAAGCTCGAGAAGGGGGACAAGATCTTCCTTACCGACGCCGAAGGGACGCGCTACACCTACGAGGTCTTCAAGAAGCAGGTGATCTCCCCCGACAAAGTCAGCATCCTCAAGCCCATGAAGGGGAAGAACATCGTCAGCCTGCAGACCTGTACGCTCCCCGACTACTCGCACCGCCTCATAGTGCAGGGCGAGCTGAAGAGCAAGGAGAAGTAGAGGGGCTCCTGAACCGTTACCGACGGGACCCCATTTTGTAACCTGAATGTTACTTTTTCGGGATATATCTCCACTATAGAGAGACCTGCATCGGCGGGAGGAGAGAGATATGAAGACCTATAAGACGAGAAGAAGCGGTGGCAGGATGTTGGGCTACCTCATGGCAACCCTGATGGTGGTGTCGGGGCTGGTTCTCGTGGGGTACTCCTTCCTCATAGGCGACCCTTTCGCGAGCGCCGCCGTCTTCGGACACAAGGCTCCGGGCAACTCGTCGATGACCCTGACCGTCCCCGAGATGGCGCGGGTCGACCACGTGCCCGTCTACACGGGTGCAGCGGGCGACAAGGACGCGCTGCACGACGGGACGCTGCACATAAAGGGCACGGGCTTCCCCTGGCAGACGGGGGCCAACGTGTACATCGCGGGTCACCGCATGGGCTTCCCCGGCACCAAGAGCTATCTCGTGTTCTGGGATCTGAACAAGCTCAAGGACGGCGACAAGGTCATCCTGACCGACGCCAAGGGTACAAAGTACACCTACAGCGTCTTCAAGAGCTCCATCGTCAACCCCGACGCCTACTACGTCACGAAGCCCGTCCCGGGCAAGAGCGTCGTCACGCTGCAGACGTGCACCCTGCCCGACTACTCGCAGCGCCTGATCGTCCAGGCCGAGTTGACGAACGTCAGCTAGATAGAGAGAGGCTTCTTGAGAAAGAGCGGGGACGCCGTTCGCGTCCCCGCTCTTTACTTCGCCCTTTTGCGGGGTCTCAGTTCGGCGGCGAGACGTTCGACGGGCTCCCCGTTCTTGAGGTGCTGCCGTACTACCTCTGGCACGTCTCCCTCTATAACGCCGAGGTACCAGGTGCCCCCCGGATAGACGACGAGGTTCGGGCCGTGCTTGCAGAGGCCGAGACAGTCCACGCAGTCAACGCGCACGTCCCTGTTCATGCCCTCGGCGCGCAACTCGTCTTTCAGCGCGCTGCGGACGGCTTTGGATCCGCGCTTCTTGCAGTCGCCGCCCTTGCAGAGGAGCACGTGGGTGTCGTAGTCGCGAACCTTCGCGCCAGGCTTCGCGAGCGTCGCGAGCGGCCCGTCCCTCTCCGACCGCTTCTTCTTCGCCTTCTTCTTCGGGATGGCTTCCTCCGGTTCTGATCCCGGCTCGCGCCGGACGGATGCGCTCTCTGAAGGTGAAAAGTGTTCTGAACGACTCGAATATATCACCCTGGGCGACGGGACGGTATCATGGGTGGTATGAGCGTTCACGACGGATCGCGAGAGACGATAGGTTGAGCCGGCACTCTGTCGTGGACGTCGGGTCCAACACCATCCACCTCCTCGTCGGGGAGGTGGATGGTGGCTCCGTCCTGCCCGTCACGGGCGAGAAGATCTCGGCCAGGCTCGGGGCCGGCGTGGAGAAGACGGGCCGCCTCGACGAGAGGCGCCTCACGCTGGCGACGAAGGCGATCACGCTCTTCGCGAGCATCGCCGACCTGAACGGGGCTCCCTCGCCCGAGGTGCTCGCCACGAGCGCGGTCCGCGACGCCGAGAACGGCCAGGAACTCGTCGAGCGCGTACGCGGGGCGACGGGCCTGAAGATGCGCCTCATCTCAGGTGAGACGGAGGCCGCGCTGGGCTTCAGGGGTGCTCTCTCGGCTGTGAGCCACGAGGGAGATGTGCTCGTCGTCGACCTCGGGGGCGGCTCGGCGCAGCTCATCTTCGGCGAGGCCTCGCCTGAGGAGCGGGTCTCGCTGCCGCTTGGCACCAACCGCACCACGGAGCGCTTCGTCGAGGAGGACCCTCCCTCGGACGCCGAGCTTGAGGCTTTGGGGGAGCACGCGGCGCGGCTTCTGCCTGACTGGGACATCGGGGGGGCGCACGTCGTCGCCGTCGGCGGGTCGCTGCGGGCTATTCTGAAGGTCACGCGCGACAGGCTCACGGTTGATAGGCTATGGCAACTCTCTGAAGAAATCAGGGAGCATCCTTCGGGGGTGCTTGCCCGCGAACACGGGCTCGCGCCGGAGCGGGCGCGGGTCTTGCCTGCGGCCATAATGACGCTCGCGACCCTACTGGAGCATTTCGGCAAGGAGGATCTTACGGTGGCGCGTGGAGGGATCAGGGAGGGGACATTGCTCGCGCTCGCGGAGGGGGAAGAGATATGACGGACGTAGCGCGCAGGCCCAGCCTCTCCGACCCTTCGCTGTATATAAACAGGGAGCTCTCGTGGCTTGGGTTCAACAACAGGGTGCTCGAGCAGGCCCGCGACGTGCTGCACCCGCTGCTCGAGAGGGTCAGGTTCGTCGCGATCTCCGAGACCAACCTCGACGAGTTCTTCATGATCCGGGTCGCAGGGTTGCAGCAGCAGGTAGCCTCGGAGCTTCCGAACCCGGTACCGGACGGAATGACCCCAGAGGAGCAACTCCTGCGCATCCACGACCACACGGAGGAGTTCTTCGAGGAGCGGCGCAGGATACTCAACGAGAAGATCATCCCCTCCCTCGAAGAAGAGGGCATACGCGTGGTGCCCCACGACAAGGTACGCGCCGCCGAACGTAGTGAGCTCAGGGAGAAGTTCGTCAGGGACATACTCCCGATACTCACGCCCCTCGCCATAGACCCGGCCCATCCCTTCCCGCACATCTCCAACCTCTCGCTCAACCTCCTCGTCGTGATCGAAGACGCAGGCAGGCGGGTGATGGCCCGCATAAAGGTACCGACGACGATAGACCGCTTTATGCGGCTGCGCGACGAGGACCGCGGTCCCGACGAGAGGCCGGAGATGCGCTTCGTCAGGGTCGAGGAGGTTATCTCGGCGAACCTGGACGAGCTCTTCCCCGGCAAGGAGGTCGTCGCGAGCTACGTCTTCCAGGTAACGCGCAACGCGGACTTCGTGATCGAGGAGGACGAGGCTTCGGATCTCCTTCAGGCGATAGAGGACGAGCTGGAGAGCCGCTGGTTCGGCCAGAGCGTCAGGCTAGTCGTCTCCGACGAGATGCCAGATGATTTGAGGAACTGGCTGGCCGGAAACCTCAAGCTCGACGAGACCTCCGTCTTCGACTCCCCGCACCCGATAGGGCTCGCCGACCTCGAAGAGCTCACGCACCTCGAACGATCAGACCTTCTGTATCCGCCGATCACGCCGCGGGCGCCCTCGGAGATCAGGAGCGCCCGCTCTATAACCCAGGCTATAAGGAACGGCGACATACTGCTCTACCATCCCTACGACTCCTTCGCCCCCGTCGTCGAGTTCGTCAGGGCCGCGGCCAACGACCCCGAGGTGCTCGCCATAAAGCAGACCCTCTACCGCGTGGGATCTAACTCCCCTATAGTCGAGACGCTCTCGGAGGCGCGTGACGAGCAGACGCAGGTGGCCGTCCTCGTCGAGCTGAAGGCGCGCTTCGACGAGGAGCCGAACATCACCTGGGCGCGCCAGCTAGAGGCGCGGGGCGTCCACGTCGCCTACGGTATCGTCGGCCTCAAGACGCACGCCAAGATCGCCCTCGTCGTCAGGCGCGAGGGCCAGGGCTTGAGGCGCTACGTCCACCTCGGCACGGGCAACTACAACCCAAGCACGGCCCGCATCTACACGGACTTCTCGTACTTCACCGACGACGCGAGTCTGGCGGAGGACGGCTCTGACCTCTTCAACTACCTGACCGGCTACTCGGAGCAGGAGGAGTACAAGGAGCTGCTCGTCGCCCCCCTGACCCTGCGGGAGAGCATAGTGCGTCTGATCGAGGAGCAGACCGAGAAGGCTAGGGGCGGCGAGCCCGCGAGCATCACGTGCAAGACCAATTCACTCACGGACCCGCAGATCATCGAGTTGCTCTACGAGGCCTCCCAGGCCGGGGTTAAGATAGACCTGATCGTGCGCAGCATCTGCTGCCTCAGGCCGGGCGTCGAAGGGATCAGCGAGAACATCCGCGTAGTCTCACTCGTCGGGCGCTTCCTCGAGCACGCCCGCATCTTCGCCTTTTCCGAAGGGGAGGACGAGAAGATGTACCTCGGGAGCGCAGACCTGATGCAGCGCAACCTCGACCGTCGCGTCGAGACGGCCTTCCCGCTGCGCGAGAAGCGCCACCGCGAGAGGGTCCGCCGCCTCCTCGACCTGCAGCTCGCCGACAACGCGAACGGCTGGGAGCTGGGTCCCGACGGCACCTTCGAACGGCTGCATCCTAAAGACGGAGAAGAACGGGTAGATAGCCAGGCGATACTGCTCGCAGAGGGTTTCTAGTCACCGGAGATTCCCGACGCGCACCTTCGTTGCTAGCTGTCCACGTCCGTGCTAAATTGCGCCTCTGTCTTTGCGGGATAGGCTAAGCATAGCCATGATAGGCTGACGAGAATGGCGACGGGACAGAGCAGCGAGCAATCGGGTACGAGGGCGCTCTCCGCCACGGACCACCAGGAGATAGAGTGGCAGTTCGACGTAGACGATCTCGGGCTCGTCGAAGGGTGGCTCGGCCAGTACTCCTCCGGTTCTTCCGGCCTCGTAATCACTCCAGAATCGACCGTGGAGATCACAGACACCTACTACGACACCGATGACTGGCGTCTCTACAGAGCCGGCTACGCCCTGCGCGTCCGCAAGATGAACGGCAACGTCGAGTGCACGATGAAATCGCTCGCTCCGTCAGAGGACAACCTCAGGAGGCGGCGGGAGATCTCCGAGCCAATCAATAACGACAGACTGGCCACGCTGAAGAAGGCCCGTGGCCCGGTCGGCGAGCGGTCGAGGGCGATCCTCGGCGAGCGCGAGCTGCGCCGGCTGTTTCAGATCCAGACCCGCCGCCAGCGGTTCGCACTCAGGATTTCAGACCCTGAGGTGGCGCGTATGGGGGAGGTCTCGCTCGATACCTCGGAGATCCCCGCGGGCGAAGAGCCATACCGCCTGAAGCGCGTCGAGGTCGAGGCAGGCGCGGACCCCGGCCCCGAGCTTCGTGGCTTCGTGGACGAGATGCGGTTCGCCCTGGACCTGACGTCCGCCTCTCTCTCCAAGTACGAAGCGGGGCTCTACGCCAGCGGACTCAACTCGGACACCGCCACTGACTCCAAAAGGGCCGTCCGGTAGGCAGCGTGCACCTGTACCTCGTTCGCCACGCCGTAGCCTACAAGCGTGACCCGGATCGCTGGCCTGACGACAGCAGACGTCCGCTCACGCCGGAGGGCGAAGAGGAGTTCCGGGGAGCGGCCCGCGGGCTGGGCCGTGTCGTCCCCGAGGTAGAGACCCTGCTGAGCAGCCCCTACGAGAGGGCGTGGCGGACGGCGGAGATCGTGGCCGAACAGGCAGGCTGGCCCGCACCGGAGAGGTTCCCAGCCCTGGAGCCCGACGTTCCGCCAGAGAAGGTCGTCCTCGCGCTGGAATCCTACGCGGGGAAGGAATCCATAGCCCTGGTCGGGCACAGACCCGGCCTGCACGAGCTGGCGGTGTACCTGCTCACAGGCGATGCCGGGGGCGCTGATATGAAGATCAAGAAGGGTGGGGTCGTGTGTATCGAGTTCGACGAAGCCCCGAAGGCCGGTGCCGGCAAGCTGCGCTGGCTGTTCACGCCGAAGGTGCTCCGCTCGCTGGCGAAGTAGCATTTCAGCTTGTCAGTTTTTCCTCGTGCGGCCTGTCCCAGGGCGGAAACCACCGGGCGGGAGGTGCCCCTCTCGAACCGGGGTCTCCGTATCTCCACGCTCTTACTGACGGGCTGAAATGCTGACAAGCCGCCTCCTCAAGGCGGCGTGCTGACTAGCTGACCGGCTTTCTCAGCGGTATCCGCGCCAGCTTCTCGGGCTCTGGGTAGTCGGAACGGAGATCAAGCAGGCTCATCTCCACGTTCTCTACCATTATCTCCCCGACGGGCCAGTCCCTGTAGCGTGCTATGGTGGAGATGAGCCCTTCGGGCGCCCGCGTGCCGTCGGGAGCCTGGAAGTAGGCGATGGTCAGGTGCGGCGGGCCGGGAGGCTTCTTGAGGGCGCAGCTCACGCTCAGAGTATCCCGCAGCCTGTCGAACATCCCTCCGTCGTGCGCCTCGATGAACGCCGCACCGGGGAAAGCGTTGAGGTTGGCCAGCCTGACGCCGAAGGCCGGGAAGTCAGACAGCGCGATCCTGGCGCTCTCCTCGATCTCTCGCAGCCTCTCGCGCGAGACCTCACCCTTTTCCGCCGGCTCGTCGACGAGGAAACCCAGAAGCATGAGCGTTATGTGCATGAAGTGGTCGGGGTGGAGCGAGACGAACGAAAAAGGTCGCAGCGCCTCTCTCAGGGGCTCGAGGCGCTCGTGGAACCACGACGTTTCACCTGGAACCATGAGCGACGCCGAGAGCTTGTGTCCCTCCTGCCAGCTTGGGTCCATGTGCCCGCCGAACTCAAGACGACGCTCACGGACGAAGCGCTCCCATACGCTCTCGTACTCGTCCATCCGCGAACTCTAACAGAGAGTAGATGCGCCCCGCTCCCGTGTACCATACACGGGAGCGGGGACGAGCTAGCCGGTGTGAGGGAGAGGCTAAGAGACCTTGTCGGCCTGAACGACGTAGCGAACGTACCAGTTGGGGCCCGGGGTCCAGTAGTCCCCGAAGTTCTCTATGCACGTCTGCAAAGAGACCATATCCCTGCCAGGGACCTGGCCCGTCACCGAGAGGTCGGTCCTCGGCACCTCCAGGATGTCGCTCACGGCGTAGGTGTAGGTGGTCCCGTTGGAGTCTGTGAGGTAGATCCTGTCTCCCACCGCCAGGTTGGGCAAATTCCAGAAGACGTGGTCGCTGAGGGTGCCAGGGTAGCCCAGACGGTGTCCCGCTATGTAGGTGTTGGAGCCGGGGATCCAGGGGTAGCCCGTGCCTGTGTAGTGGCCGACACCCTGGGAGAGACTATCCTCTCCCGTCCCCTCGAACACCGGGATGTCCGAGAGACCTATCGCCGGAATACTCAGAGACATGGTGGTGTCCGCGGGGGCTACCGGGGCAGCAGGCTCAGGCTGCGGCGCGGCGGTCCTGTCGGCGGCAGGTTGCTCAGGGGCTGCCTGCTCGGTCGGTGCCTGGGCCACAGCGGCTTCCTTCTCTTCCTTCTGCGCGGCCTGTGCCTCGGCCTCTTGCCTTGCGGCCAGCCCTTTCATCCGTGCCTGCGACTCGACCCTGGCTTCGTCGCTCAGAGTTTGGGAGGAGACTACGTCCGGTTTGTTCACGCTCTTGACCGGACTGCCTTGCGATTGCAGGACGCTCAACCCGACGAAGAGGGCGCCTAGCGCCACACAGAGCGCGGCCAGCAGGTAAAGGCCCAGCCGGC
This sequence comes from Actinomycetota bacterium, assembly GCA_902812425.1. Classification (GTDB taxonomy): domain Bacteria; phylum Actinomycetota; class Rubrobacteria; order Rubrobacterales; family Rubrobacteraceae; genus Rubrobacter_D. The sequence goes on along the minus strand of CADDZK010000008.1, from coordinate 4,059 downwards.
GCTCGCTCTTGAAGATCCTCGATGCTTTGCCCATCCCTCGTCTTACCTCCCCCACTACTAGTGTCCCGTTGGTGTGCATTCCTCGCTGGAAACATCAACAGATTAAACGACCGTATCCAAGAGCACAACCACAAATGTGAACTTTTTTGTAACGTTTTCGTAACATGTGTCTGCGTTGCACTTCGTGCAGTTTCGGACACCGGGGTGTGGCTTGAGGGCTTCCTGGCGTTCCACGGAGGGGCCGGCCCTCAGCCACGACTACAGAAGTACGGAGAACGAGGGGCCAAAGCCGATGGTGTAGTCTATGGGTTAGGCGTCCCCTGCGGATCGTTCTAGAAGCGAGTCAGGCCTGCTATGCCTCCGAACTCGTCGCGCAGGGTATCCGTGTTCTCGTCTTCGCCGAGCACGAAGTCCAGGCGCGCACCGCGGGCGGCGGCGAGGTCAACGAGGACGTCTGTGAGGGGCCGCACGCGGGTCTTCTGGCCGCAGAAGGGACATTCTTCGCTGGTGGCGTCACGTATGGCGAGCTGGTCGTTGTCGCACCAGCGGATCTCTGCCTCCAGCTCCCAGAGTGCGGTGAGGTGGTAGACGCGGTTCTCTTCCTGGAGGGCCGCGATGGTCTCGTCGAGGCCGCGGACACCGCGCTCCCGGATCTCGTTCAGGAGTTCCTTCTCGCGTTCGTGCTCCGCGCGCTCGCGGATGGCTTCGAGCCGGTCCAGGAGCTCGCCCTCTGGCGAGCCGAGATCCACGTGTTCCTCGGCGACTACCCTCTCCTGCAGCTCGTTGGGGAGGGTGCGACGAAACTCGGCCGTCCTCTCTTTTGGTCCTGCGAGGATCAGGCGTCGCACACCCTCGCTGAAGGTGACGTCGCGGGTGAGCTCACCGAGCTCCTTGTAGAAGCGGTGAATGTTGGACTGATGCTTGCGGCCTGCCGGGTCCAGGTCCGTCGAACCGCCGCCCCTCGGGTAAGGCTCGCTGGGATGGACGTCGACCTCCCTGAAGCCGTTGGCCTTTAACTCCTCTTCTCCACTCGCGCTGCTCAGGGGCGAGACCACGAAGTACCTGAACCTCTCGGCGTCTAGGACCGCCGCCCCGTAAGGCTCGTACTCGTCCAGGACGAGCGTCAGCGGGGCCACGTACGGGTCCCCCCAGCGGAGAGACTCAGGGACGTCGACCTGCAACCGGTAGACCTCGAAGAGGCCGTCTTCGGCCGCGAAGATGGCGAGCGTCCTGGCCCCTGGGTGCGTCTCCGCCTCGACGTACTCCCTGACAGTATCCTGTAGCTCCTCAGGCACCCCTTCGTCGTTCATCGCGTCGCGCAGACGGACTAGGTAAGCCCTTCCCTGGTTCTCCGGGATGTCGGCGTTCACGCTCAGGTACGCCGAGAGGATCGGTTCCTCGTGGTCTGCCACGGAGGTTATCGCCTGCCTGAGATCCTGAGCCTGGGCCATTCTTCAAACACCTCTGATGGGTTGCGTACAAAGGACCCTACTAGAGTCCCCGACCTTCGGGTCGTGTAAACACGCGTCTGCTTCGGTCTAAGGGAGCACGACCAGGCGTTCCTGAGGGGGTTGCGGATCAGGGCAGGCCTGCTACGAAAAAGCAGCGCGGGTCGCCGGTTCTAGCCGAAGATGACGGGGACCCTGAACAGGTGGAGGTCCTCGCCCGAGCCGCTTGCGCTCTCCTCGAAGGCCTCGACGACACCGAGGCGCTGGTTGGGCCTCCGCTCGAACTCGAGGTTCGTCTTGAACTCGCCGATCACCCCGTTGCTGCCGCCCTGGGCCGTGCCCTGGGCTATGACCGTACCGTCGTCGTCGCGTATCCTGAGCGAGATGGTGCCTTCGAGGGCGGTCCCGTACCCTGCAAGGTGGGCCGGGTTCCTTATCACGTCAGCCGGCGCAGGGTGGTTGATCTTCTTCAACTTTCCAAACGCAACACACGAGGAGGATCTGCCGACGCCTCGCCTCTCCGTCACGCCAGGCCAGCAGCCCGAGGTCGAGGTGGCGCTGGTCTAGCTAGTACGCGCGAACGCTCTCCACGGTACTGCATGCAATAGCATATTGTCGAAAGTTTGCTCTCCACACTACCTCGTAACGCTCAGGAGACAGTAGTGCTCTAGAGTGGCGTTGTGACGGAAGGGACAAAGGGACAGGGTAGGGGCATCGGTGGGATAACCGCCCGTGCCGCCTCACGGCTGGCTTGGTCGCTGTGGGCGCTCACCGTAATCCTGACCGCGCTGAGCCTCCTTCTACTGGTCCTCGGCCTCCGGTACCCGAACACCTACATACCCAACTGGTGGCTCGGGAACGTGCTAGAGGGCGTGATCGAAGCGACCGTCGGCACCGTCGTGGCCTCCCGTCGGTTCGATAACCCCGTGGGCTGGCTTTTGTGTCTCACAGGCGTTGCCGTCAGTACGAGCACCTTCACTTCCCTGTACGCCGTCTACGCCCTGCTCGGGCGAGAGGGCTCGCTCATCGGGGGCGAGGCGTCGGCGTGGATCGCCGCCTGGGTCCTGCCCGTCCTCATCGGCGTTCAAGTCTCCTACCTATTGCTTTTCCCCACTGGGAGGTTGCCGAGCAGACGCTGGAGGTGGTTGGCGTGGCTGCTAGCGGCTTTCGTCGTGGTTGGCGCGATCTCTTTCGCGTTCTCATCCGACGCGTACCTGGGTACCCTGGGACCGATCCGGAACCCGCTCGGGATCGAAGGTTTCACCGCCGTCCACAAAGCCGTTTTGTACACGATGGCACCACTACTGTACCTCGCGGCAGCATTCTCGGTGCTCGTCAGACTACGCCAGGCCGTTGGGGTAGAGCGTCAGCAGATCAAATGGTTCGCCTACGCCTTTGGGATATACGCCGTGAGCATCACCCTGAACGTCACCGTGATGGCCGTGGGCGCACCACGCTGGTTCGAGTGGACTGCGAATGCGATCTTCACGGCCACGAATACGATAGTTCCCATCTCCATAGGAATCGCCATCCTCCGCTACAGGCTCTACGACATAGACCTCCTGATAAACCGCACCCTCGTCTACGGCTCGCTCGCCGCGGTGCTGGCGCTCCTTTACTTCGGGGGCGTGACGGCGACGCAGGCACTCTTCCGTATCCTCACAGGACAGGGGTCCACCCTCGCCGTTGTCGCCTCAACTCTCACTATAACGGCGCTGTTCAACCCGCTGCGCGGTCGGGTGCAGGCGTTCGTGGATCGTCGCTTCTACCGTAGCAAGTACGATGCCAGGAAGACCCTAGAAGCCTTCTCCGCGACGCTCAGAGACGAGATAGACCTGAAGGCACTGAACGACGATCTAGTCGGGATAGTCAGGGAGACGATGCAACCAGCCTACGTCTCGCTATGGCTGCGTCCCGACACGGCGGACGCGAAGGAGGACGTGCCTGGCTGACACAGGGATCGTCCGAGGACGATGCTTTTGTGCTTGCGGCCGGCTGCTACCTCTTGAGAACGGACGCCCTGAGGCCGGGTCTACGTCGCGCCTCGTTCTCCTCCTTCGCTCCGACAGATGGGTCGGGGCCGCCTCTAGCAGCCCTACTCGATGTCGTCGCAAGCCTCGACGTGCTCCAGGTTGTCCTGGCGGAGTTCCTCACCGAGCTTGAGCATCTGCATGACCCTGTCGTCGGCCACGGAGTAATAAGCGTTTCGGCCCTCGCGACGCACGAGCACGTAACCGCACCAGGCCAGGCAGCGCAGGTGATCCGAGACCCTCGGCTGCGGTGCCCCTAGCTCGTCCACGAGATCCCCGACCTTCATCTCGCCTCGCTGCACCAGAAGCAGCAGGATCGAGAGCCTCGTCGAGTTGGCGAAGCCGTTGAACAACCTGGCGAGGAGGCACATCTCCTCGCTCTCGCGTCCGACCTCGATACCGGATAGGGGTTCTGATTTGATCAAATTTTCTTGCACAGAGCGCTCCTTCCACGTCCGTTCTTACTATACACCGCGCGTTACCGAGTGTGTACCCTATTACACCCGGCTGCCGTATAGGATCCGGGATAGAGAGAGCTTCTTCTCCAGAATACAGGGGACCGTCCGCGCTCGACGTAGAAG
>CADDZK010000007.1 GCA_902812425.1 Actinomycetota bacterium | reverse complement strand
CCGTTACGTCAGGGCGTTCTTCTGGCGGAAGATCAGGTCCAGGAGCTCCTCCCCGAAGGCCGAGGCGGTAGTTACGCTTGTGGCTTCGATCTCGACGTTGTTCAAATACTGGAGGCGGAGGATATCGCCGCCCCCGGCGTGGGCCTCGGGGATGATCCCGCCGAAGAAGAGCCCGAGGCTCTTCAGCCCGGCGTGCGCCGTCGCGGGATGAGAGAGGGGAAGATCCACGTATACACAATCCACGCGGTGCAGGCAGAGATCGCGCAGATGGCGATGGACCAGCTCTTCCAGATCCGACCCCGGCTCCTCGACCCGCACGAAAGCCAGGTTGTGGTCCTTACGCACCTCTACGTTCATACGAGAAGGCTGTAGAGTCGGTTCGTGGACCTCGCCGACCACGCGCCGCAGCCCGTTGCGGCGGGCGACGCGCCCGACCTCTTCCAGATAGTCTGTGGGAGGGTAGATCTTCCGCTCGGGTTCTTCGTTGACGCGCATGTAGAACAGGGCGACGGACCCGCGGCGCCCTTCTCTGTCCTCGCCGATCTGCTTGTAGGAGACTGAGGCGGGAATATAGCCAAGCAAGAACCCCGTCTCCTTCGCGCCGAGCTCCAGGTTGCCTCTCTGGCTGTACGGATGGACGGCGGTCGCCTCGCTGTAGAGCCCGTACATGCCTGCGTCCCTGGCCCACTCCGCCATGAAGGTTTTCATCTTCGGGAAGAGATGGTGTCCCCGAAACCGCGGGTCCACGACGGCCTGTCCCGACTCACCGACGGGCGAGTCCGGGCGCTCCACGGTGATGGCCAGGTGTCCCACGAACTCCCCCTCTGAAGTTACAGCCACGCACGAGCGCATCAGACCTCTCTCCTGGAGCTCCCTGATCCTGTCAGGATAGTAGATGTAGTCCCAGTCGTAGCTGTAGCCGTAGGAGCGGTAGACGCAGCGCGAGAGCTCAAAGGATTCCTCGGGGAGCATCATGCGGATCTCCACAGGGGTATCTTCGTGCATGGCGGCAGCTTTCAGGGTGCTGCTGTGCTCGCCCTCGGGGAGGTGATCCCTGACGTCAATATGAGGGAGGTGCTTGAGGAGCTCGACCCTGTTGCCCCGGCGGCCGAGGTTTATAAAGCGGATCTCGTCGAAGGACCTGTGCAGTACCTCGAGCAGGGTCCGGTCCTCGCCGTCTTGCAGACGGCTGTAGTCGAAAGGTAGCCCCTGATCCTCGACGGCCACGACCACCCGCCCCGGCCTTCGCAGGACGTAGACGTCGTAAGATCCCTCCTCTCCAGGCTCGAACGCGTACCTGATGACGTTGGTGCAGACGAGCTCGACGGCCCTGTCCATATGTCCGGCCGCTTCCCTCAGGCCGAGCCGACTCGTCACCCGCTTTACGAAGTCGGTGACGGGCGGCAGGAACCCGTCGTCTGCGGAGACCGTGACGCGGGCGACCGGTTCCTCGGGGTTCCCCTCTGTCACGATGAATCTCCCCTCTGACTTGCCATCCTGGCGGCGAGGGCGCGGATGTGACGGTCGTCTGTGCCGCAGCAACCACCGAGGATTCTGAGGCCGAAGTCTTCGTGGATCTCCCACATCCCTGCGGCGAAGCGTTCGGGGTCGTCGCCTTCAGGGTGGTCGAGCCTGACGAGCTCTGTGGTGCTGAGGGCCGAGGCGTTGGCTTTGAACTCGACGAGGCGGCGGGAGACGAGATCCGAGAACACCCCCTCGTCCCGCAGGGCCCTGGCGGCGACTGAAGGGTGGACGCAGCTGATCGAGTAGAGCAGCGGCGGCGCCTCTGCGTCTATGCGCTCGATGGCCGCGTGGAGCGGTGTGCCGTCGAGCACCCTCCCCTCCGCGCCGAGCACGAAGCTGACCACGAAAGGCAACCCCGTCGCGCCCATCGCCATCGCCGCGCCGAGCGCCTCCTCGACGGCAGGGAAGGTGGGCGCGTACAGGAGATCCACACCAGCCCCGGCGAGCGTCTGTGCCTGCGGGCTATGATACTCGCGAGCCTCCCCAGCCCCCAATGACTCCTCCGGTAGGTAGGCGTCCCCGCTCGGACCGATAACCCCTGCGATAAAGACCGGCCGGTGGTCCGAGTTGGCCCGGATCTCACGGTGCATCGCCACGGCTTCCCTGTTGAGCCGCCTGACCGTCTCTACGCCACCGAGCCCCGCCCGGCGGACGAAGTTGAGGCTTGCCCTGAAGGTGGGGGTGCCGATGATCACGGGCAACCCGAAAGAACGCGCGGCGGCCACGTAGTGCTCGTAGATCCGGCGCAACACAGGACCGCCGTCCGGGTCGTCGGCCAGGGCGGCGACCTGGACGTGCTCAGGGAGCACAATGTCCGTCTCGAACATGATACGCGTCTCGATGCCGCCGTCGGTGAGGATCATCGCGCCCGCCTCGACCGCCTTCTGAAAATCAGGGACCATCGTTTGAACCTCCGCCTCAGCGGTTTGGCCGGGATATTCGCCCGTGGGGCAGTATACAGAAGACGCCAGAACGAGACCCCCGCGCGAGGTGAAAAGGGAGAGGACCACCTACAGTCCTGCAGCGGGAGCATCGAGGCCGCCGTCGAGCACGCTTCAGGAGAAGGGGTATAGACACACGCCCCAAACCAGTACACTTCCGACCACACCAGACTAGAGGCTGTTATGAACTCGATTAGAAACGGCATAGAAATGCGGGAAACGGAGATCGCAAGGGAACCAAGCCGACCGTGAAACCCGCATTTCTATGCCGTTTTTCGCTCAAGTTCATAACAGCCTCTAGGGGGCGTGTCTCTGAGTGTTCTTCGAGGACGGGAGCAAGCCCGTCTCTTGCAGTGTTCTGAAACGCTTACGTACGCATCGAGCCCTAGTCCTTCGCCTTCTCGATCAGCTCCTTCAACTCCTCGAGAGGCGTCACGGCTTTCCTCCTCTTATGAGACATGGCGTGGCAGTTGGCGCGCAGCGGGACTAGGTCCGTAGCAGGGTCTACTGCTCCTTAGTGTTCCCCATAGACTGCCACGTCCACCCTGCATTCTCACCTCGGAAGCCACCCCAGCTACCTTTCTCACACCAGCCGCGGGACGAGCATAGCGACGGAGATCAGCCGACCGGACTTCTCCTGGTACTTGGCAAAAAACGGGGCACGGGCAAGCACCACCTCACGCCATAGTTCCTCACGTTCGCTACCGTTGGGAATATAGGCGTCGACCTCTAAGGCCTTGCTGCCAATTTGGATGTGCGCCCATCCGGCGGCCTTGAGGTTGCGGATCCATTGCGGATCGTCCTTCATACCACCTGCAGACCCGGTAACGAGATAGCCGCCGTCGTACTCGAAGTAGCTGATCGGAACCGTATGAGGAGTACCACTCTTGCGGCCTGCCACAGTCAGGAGCAGAACCGGAGTGCCCCTGGCGGTGCCCCCGATCCGGCCGTTCGTTCTACGGTAGAGCGAGACGGCGATCGCGTTGCCTGCTCGCATCGCCTTCTTCATTATTGGGTTCATAACGCTGCCTCATCCCTAATATTTCGGGTAGTGGGCCTTGTATCCGAGCAACCTTCCTACCGGTGCCAGCACCCCGAACATAACCTTCTGCACGAGTAGCGGCGGCTTGGTTAGGTGGCCTTCGTCCCAGTGCTCGTTGACCAGGACCGCCATCTGCAGCAAATTGGGCAGTGCTCCCTTCTCGCTACAGAGCCCATAGAGATTGGCGAATATCTCCTCCGATCGCAGTGCCGGTCTAAGCTCGACGAGTACATGAGCCTCCTCGTGACTATCGTTCCACCACCTGTGGGGTGTGCCCTTCGGGACGAGGAGGCTCTCTCCTGCTGTGAGGCGGCGCTTTTGGCCTCCTACCAGAAGGTCTAGGGATCCTGAGAGGATCTCGAAGCTCTCGTCCTGGAGCGGGTGGACCATCTCGGGAGTACCGGGCGCTCCGGGGCGAATGAACACCTCCAACTCGAACACCTCGCCACCGGTTTGCTGTGAAGTCTTCCTGAAGACTATCCGGTCCTCCCCCGAGACCGGGTTCCCCATTACTAGTCCTGGGCGGACCACGATGCACCCTCCTTTCATGTTCTAAATCCTGATCTCCCAAAACCGTGCCGTGTGAAATCTCTCTGGTCGTTTATCGAGGAGTACTGTAGCTTCAAGGGCCAGCCTGCCTCGGAGGGGGGCAACACCAAGCTGTTGCATCAGCCCTAGCGCGTCGAATTGCCCCCAGTGCTCCACCATCCTTCCATCAGCGACGCGGGAGATGTCGATCTGGCTTACCGTTACCTGCTTTCCGGTCGCACGGATACCCATGAAATCCCCTTGGTGAGTTCCACTCCAGGTGCTGCGCACTACCACCTTATCTCGCTGGGCGATCAACTCCTCTATAGTGAGATGCACATCAGGAAATGCGGAGCGCATCATGGTGGCGAACTGCCTGGCTCCTTCGCGCCCGGCGGGGAACCCTGGAGGAGCGGCGTGGTCGACGACACCGAGATCTATGAGATCATCTATGGCATCGATGTTCCCCTGATTTATAACCTCCTCCACAAACCGGCGGTTTAGGGCCTTGTTCTCTTGTTCTGTCATGGAGAGCGTCTCCTTTCTCTCGCTTGCCTGCAAAGACGTACGATGATGGGGCGAAATTCGGCACTCCTTCAGAAGGCGCGTCGCTTACTGAATTGGGGGTGGTGCGAACTCTACGCCGTAGGCGTTGAAGACGGCCAATATCCCCTCCATGTCGGGCGGCTCTTTCGGGGGTGGTGGCAGGGTGGCGCTCTTGGCCGGTTCGCCTAGCTGCTTGAAGGCCTCCTCTAGCCCCGCCGGAGCGAAGAGGACCAGCGCTCTGGCCTGCGAACTCTGCAGTTCGAAGCTATGCTCTATCCCTCGCGGCAACCACACGTAGTCACCAGGCCTCGCCTCTATGGTTTGCCCTCCGACGCGGAAGGTTATCTCGCCCTCCAGGATGTAGTAGGCCTCGTCCTCTCGGGTGTGGGTATGCGAGGGCGGCTCGGCACCCTTAGGAGCAAGCCCTTCACCCAAAGAGAAGCGCCCTTCGGTATCTTTGCCTTCGGCGAGGAAGGTTTGGAGGAGGCCTAAGCTCCAGTAGCTTTCTTCTCCACCTAGCCGGCGCGAGTAGGGATTGGCTTGCTGTACAGGATCTTCTTGCATCGCTCATTCTCCTCTAGTTGTCAGGTGCTTCCGCCTCCTACTGGTGTAGACCGCCAGTAACACCTTTCTCTCGCTTGCCTGGCAGGAAGTATTTTCGGCAGCCTTAAGGGCTGCTGTCTTTCACGTTCTTGCTGTTTTTTGCATGTTCTTGCTGTTTTTGCCGGGCAGGGAGAGTTAACGAAGGGCTTTGGGATTGACGCCGAAAAGGCGCTTGAAGTGTCTGTTGAGGTGGCTCTGGTTTGCAAAGCCGCAAAGGAAGGCGATTTCGGCTATGGATAGGGTAGTGCCACCGACAAGCTCTTTGGCTCGCCTCACGCGCCGCTCTATGACGTATTGGTGAGGAGCGAGCCCGGTGGATTCTTTGAACAAGCGCGAGAAATGGTAAGGGCTCATGTGCGCCGCATCTGCGATATCGGCAAGCGTCAGCTCCTTATTAGCGAGGTTGTCGCCGATGTAGTTTATTGCGCTCTTGAGTGCTCTCTTGGAGAGGCCTCCAGTATGCTCTCCCGTAGCTTTCCTCACGGCCTTTCTGCCTAGTGAGGAGTAGTCTCTTATTAGAGAGATCGCCAAAGCGTTTGCCAGGGATTCGGCGTAGAGCTTGCTGCCTATAAGACCATCGGCTTCGAGCTCTGCGGTAAGTGAGAGTCCGATCTGCTCTATCTGCGGGTCTGGCGTGGCGACGCGGAGCATGATCTCTAGTCCATCCGGATCCACCTCCACGCTCTGTGCCACCTCGCGTAAGAAAGCATCGCCCAAGTGCAGGTTTAGGACATCGCTCTCCACCCGCTCTTTGATCTCCACTTCGACGGACGTTCCCGCAGGGACTATGCTAATGTCGCCCTGGCGGCAGGGCTCTTCGTAGAGCATGCCATCCAGTCTCTGCACCAGATCCAACGGATGGTGTGTGAGGCCAACGACTACGACATGGCTCGGGAGGGGGGGTATACCAATCTCTTCAACGGTGCCCTTGAACCGTAAGAGCTCGATACCCTTCCACGCCTGCTGTGCGCTGGTGAGCACGGGGGCAGGAAGCGATGAAGTGGTCTGCTGCATCTAGATCATCCCGGTAGAGTTCTCCTCCACACCGCGGAGGACTAAGGCCTTATTCTCCTCTGCTGACATAAAGGCTTCTCTTCTCTCTACCTCTTTGCCCCATAAGGCTTTGTGCTTCGTGCAGTCTATACCTGTAATTCAGGAAAGCACAAGAGCTCTGAAAGACTACTTCAAGGGGATTTGAGGCAATAGATCGAGATCCTGCGCCTATATGGGGCAGGTGTCTTGATGAGTCGCCTAATATTGTTGCCCTTAAAAGAGAGAAGAACGCTGCAGTAGATTCCGCCAAAAGCGGTGTGGTCGGAAGTGTAGTGATCTGGAGCGTGTCTCTATACCCCCGCGCTTCAGGAGAGGGGCCAAAAAAGTTAAGAAAAGTTAAGTGAGACCGTTGACAAGCTTTTGGCGGGAGAGTAGAGTGCTAGGACGATGTTGTTGTCGCGCAAAGGACTAGAGGGATTGATGCACATCCGTCGCACGAACATAGGGATTCCGGTGTTCGGGGGAGAGGTGCGTCCCGAGGTCCGCGTGGTCGCGATGAGAACGTGAGCTTCTAGCTCTCAGCCACACTTCTCAGACGAGGCCCCCGGACCGACCGGACCGGGGGCCTCAAGCTTCGCTCTACGAGCGGGCGACGGTCTCCGACTCCGATCCCAGTAGTAGTACGGGTAGTGTCAACCCTTCTCGGGCGCGACGAGGAGACGAGAGGAGATGGAGAGATGTTGAACGACTGGCATTACATGGTGGTACAGGACCGGGCGACCCGCGAGCGAGACTTCGCCGAGAGGGTGGCGGAACGCAGGAGATGCGCCCGGTCCCCCGGAGGACCCTCCCTGAGGGCGAGGGTGGCGAGGAGGCTCTTCGAGCTGGCCGTGGCCGCCGAGCGCGAGGAGACCTGGCGCATCGTTTGGGAGAGGTTGGAGGCGAGGGGGCGCCTGTAGAGCGGGCGCCCCTCCGGGCTGAGGTTTCAGAGGAGGTTTTAGGGATGAAGGCATTGGAGTTAAGAGGAGTAGAGAAGAGCTTCAAGAAGCGGCGGGGGGAGGTGGTGCGCGCCCTCGACTCGATCTCGCTCTCGGTGGAGAAAGGGGAGGTCGTCGGCATCCTCGGGCCCAACGGGAGCGGGAAGAGCACGCTGGTGCGTGTGATCTCCACGCTCGTCTTACCGGATAGCGGGGAGGTCGAGGTCTTCGGAGTAGACGCCACGCGCCACCCCAAGCAGGTGCAGCGCAGCATGAACAGGGTCAGCGTCGAGGCCAGCTTCTTCAAGAAGCTCTCCGCGATGGAGAACTTGCTCTACGGGGCCAAGCTCTACGGCGTCACTAGCTCCGAGGCACGGCCGAGGATAAAGGAGATCCTGGAGAACATCGGCTTCGCGAGCAAGCGCGCCACGGAGCCCATGGAGCATCTCAGTCGTGGGATGCAGCAGAAGATCGCGCTCGCCAGGGCCCTCCTCACGAGCCCGGTTTTGATGCTCCTCGACGAGCCGACGACCGGCCTCGACCCGAGGAGCAAGAAAGACGTGCAGGCGTTCATCGAGAGGATACGCGACGCGCACGACTCCTCGATCCTCCTGTGTACGCACGACATGGACGAGGCGGAGGAGCTCTGCGACCGCGTCGGCATCATGATGGACGGGAGGATACTCGCCCTCGAAGAGCCTGACGGTTTGAAGCGCCGCTACGTGACCAACGGGCGTGTGCCCACGCTGGAGGAGACGTTCATGGCGGCGACAGGATACTCCGTCGAGGAGGCCGCGGCGGAGGCAAGATAGGAGAGACGATGAGAGGCACGGTGAAGCCCCTCTGGCTGTCCGAGATGGTGGCAGTCTGGGGCTACGTACAACGAAATTACTTTCTGACCAAGCGCTACTTCATGTGGGAGGTAGTCTGGCTCGTCTACGTCACGATCAACGCCATGGCGATCACCTTTATCGGCGCGGGGGCGGAGAGCTTCGGCGGGGCGAACCTGAACATCGAGCGCTACATGACGTATCTGCTCGTCGGAGCCCTGCTCTGGAACTATCTCTCGATGCTCTTCGACGTGCTCTCGGAGACGGTGAGTTGGGAGCGCTGGGAGGGGACCATCGAGTATACGTTTATGAGTCCTTCGAGCAGGGTTACCCACCTTTTGGGGATGGGTCTCTACGCCGTCGTCTACGGCATCCTGCAGACGGCGCTCACGCTGGGGGTCTGCGCGGCGTTCTTCGACCTGGACCTCTCCAACGCCAACTACTGGGGCGCCCTCCTCGTGCTCGCGGTCGCCAGCGTCTCGCTCGTAGGATTCGGCGTCGTGGCCGCCGTGCTGCCGCTCCTCTCGCCTGAGAAGGGCCAGCAGGTGAGCTACATAGTCTCCTCCGTGCTCTTGCTCGTCTCCGGCGTCTACTACGACGTGAGGGTGTTGCCCGATTGGATGCAGTCCATCGCCACGGTCTCGCCCGTCACCTACGCCCTCAGGGGCACGCGCGACGCGTTGCTCCACGGAGCCGGGGCTGCCGAGCTGTGGAGGAGCATCTGGCCGCTACTTATAATGGGTGTCGTCTTCGTGCCGCTTGGACTCTTCGTCTTCCATCTCGGCGAGAGCTACGCCAAGCGGACAGGAAAGCTCAAGAGGAGCGGGTAAGCCCCGCTCCTCTATCGGTCTCTACCCTGCGGGCCGACCGGCCCGCCGGAGCGGCCCTATCACGGACATCGGCTCCCCGGGTTGGCGAACTTCTCGTCCTGGCGGGCGCGGTAGAACTCGCCGCGGCTCATAGGCGGTTTGCCCGGATGGGTCGCCGTATGGACCGCGAGGTAGCGATCGTATGCGTTCTCGCCGGAGATTTCCTTCAGGTAATCCCAGATGGCGCGAAGGTGCTCTTTCATCCTTCCCTATCTGGCCCCCACGGGCTCGCGTTCTATCGCGTTGCCATCCGAGTCCAGGTGCGACTCCTGCCAGGGCGTCTCGCTCATCTCCGGCTCCTTGCCCCGGATCAGGCCGAACCACACGCGGGCGGCGTCCAGGATCACGATGATGATCATGAGCGCGAACAGTATGGAGAGCACGCCGTCGACCGTGGTGTTCACCAGGATCTGGGGCGCGTCCTTGATGCTCTCCGCCTTCAGGGCCTTCAGGGTGTCGTTCAGCTTGCCGGACTGTATAGACTGCACGGCTGCGGCCCTCTGGGCGAAGAAGCCGATCGCCGGGTCTGAGGAGAAGATCTTCTGCCAGCTCGCCGTGAGCGTCACTGCCGCGTCCCAGGCGAGCGGCACCGCCGTAACCCAGGCGTAGCGGAGCTTGCCCATCTTTATGAGGATCGTCGTCCCTACCGCGAGGGCGACGGCGGCGAGGAGCTGGTTCGCTATGCCGAAGAGCGGGAAGAGCTGGTTAATGCCACCCAGAGGATCGTTCACGCCGGCATAGAGGAAGTAGCCCCAGGCACCGACGATGAGGGCGCTCGCCACCAAATTGGCGGGCAGCCACGAGGTACGGGCGAAGGGCCGCCAGACGTTGCCGACGAGGTCCTGAATCATGAACCGCCCAACGCGGGTTCCAGCGTCCACGGTCGTCAGGATGAAGAGTGCCTCGAACATGATGGCGAAGTGGTACCAGAAAGCCTGCGCCGCACCGCCGAGCACGTTGGAGAAGATCTTGCTTATCCCCACGGCGAGGGTCGGGGCCCCGCCCGTCCTGCCGATGATGCTCTCTTCGCCGACGGCCTTCGCCGTGTTCGTGAGCGTCTGCGGGTCGACCGAGAACCCGAAGCCTTGCACGGCCTTGGCGGCCGACTGTACGGTGTCGCCGAGGAGGACGGGGTTCGCGTTCATCGCGAAGTACACGCCGGGGTCGAGGGTCGTCGCAGCGATCATCGCCATCACGGCCACGAACGACTCCATGAGCATCGCCCCGTACCCGATCACGCGCACCTGCGACTCTTTCTGGATGAGCTTGGGCGTCGTCCCCGAGGCGATGAGCGCATGGAAGCCCGAGAGAGCCCCGCAGGCTATGGTGATGAAGACGAACGGGAAGAGCGCCCCGGCGAAGACAGGACCGTGGCCGTTGAAGGCGAAGTCGGTGGTCTTTGGCATGTGCATCGCGGGGAGCGTCACGGCTATGCCGACCGCGAGAAGGAGTATGGTCCCTACCTTCATGAAGGTAGAGAGGTAGTCGCGGGGGGCCAGGAGGAGCCACACGGGCAGCACCGAGGCCACGAAGCCGTAGACGATGAGGGCGAGGACGATCTGGTTGGGGGTAAAAGTCCACGCGCCGGCGTAGCTTGAGGACTCGGAGATCCAACCTCCTCCGAAGATCGCGAGTATGAGGAGCGCCACCCCGATAACGGAGACCTCGAGCACCCTCCCCGGGCGCAAGAAGCGCATATATACCCCCATGAGCAACGCTATAGGGATGGTCATCGCGAGCGAGAAAGAACCCCACGGCGACGAAGCGAGCGCGAGAACGACGACGAGGGCCAAGACGGCGAGCAGGATGACCATGATCGAGAGAACCGCGATCAGGGCCGCAGCTCCTCCGACGGGTCCGATCTCCTCACGCGCCATCTGCCCCAGCGTCTTGCCGTCTCTTCGCATGGAGAAGAAGAGGGTCGTCATGTCCTGCACGGCGCCTGCGAGTATGACGCCGACGATGATCCAGATAGTCCCCGGCAAGAAGCCCATCTGGGCCGCCAGAACGGGACCGACGAGCGGCCCGGCACCGGCTATGGCCGCGAAGTGGTGCCCGAAGAGCACCCTCTTGTCCATAGGCTCGAAGTCGCGCCCGTTGTTGAGACGCTCGGCTGGCGTCGCCCGCGAGTCATCGGTCTCCAGAACCCTCCTCTGGATGAAGCGCGCGTAGAACCTGTAGCCGATGGCGTAGGATGCAATCGCCGCGAAGAGCAGCCATCCTGCGTTGATAGTCTCCCCTCGCGAGAGGGCCAGCATCCCCCAGCAGAGCGCTCCGACGAGGGCGACGACGACCCAGACCGCGTACCGACGCAGACCGTTGTTCATAACTCCTCCTGCCCCTCCCTAAGGCCCTTTCCTAAGCATACGCATACTATCATAACGGAAAACCGTATTGAACGAACCGGACCCCGCCGGAGCGGGGATGTCACTCTTGCTACGACCGCTGGGAGAGGAGGTGCGGGGCGGTGAGGCAGACCGCGAAGGCGAGGACGGCGCAGATGACGGTGGGGTAGATGAGGATCTCCAGCGGCGTCGTGGTCGTGGCGAGGCCGAAGACCGTCTTCATGGCGTCGTCCGTGTAGGCGAAGGGGACGAAGCCCCTGAGCGCCTTCAGGATACCCGTTGGGTGCTGGTTGCGGAAGAAGCCAGAGAGGTAGATCAGGGGGAACAGGATAGCCGTCGCGTAAAGGAGCACGTCGGCGGGCGATGAAGTGAAGTTGGCAATAAAGATCCCGATGCAGTTCGCCGTAACGAGCGTCGCGAAGACGGCGAGCGTGGCCGCGAGCATCCACACTATAGAGACGGGGTGCAGAAGGTAGACGATGAGGAGCGCGGGGAGTAGCTGCACGAGGTCGAGGACGGCGTTGACGGCCAGGACCTCGAAGACGATCCTGTACGGGGAGAGCGGCGTGAGGGCGACGCGTACCAGGATGCCGTCGTTCAGGTCTATGGTGAGGCTCTCGCCGGCCCCGAAGGTACCGGCCATTATCGCGACGATGCCTATTACGGCCGCGGCGTACTTCGCCGGCATCCCGCTCGCCGCGACGGGCACGATTATAGCTATGGGGTAGAGCATCTTTATGATGAGCGAGAACCTCCTGGAGAAGAAGAGGGCCACGTCCTTCTTCCAGTAGGCGTCCGGGAGATCAAACCTCATCGCGAAGCGCCTCCCCCGTGAGCTTGACGAAGACGTCCTCCAGGTTGGGCCTCCGTACAGAGAGGTTAACTATGTCTCCGCCTGCCCGCACGACGCCAGCCACCACGTCCGCGACTATCCCCGGGCGCTCCTCGCAGTGGAAGACGAGATCCCTTCCTTCGGGTACGACGCGCCGGACGCCTCCGACCTCGGCCACGGGGCCGTACTCCACGGGGTTGCGCAGAGTCGCGACGATGCGCCTGACACCCTCGACGGAGGAGATGAGCTCCTCGGGCGTCCCCTCTGCGACGACCCTCCCTCGGTGCAGAAAGGCCGCCCTGCCGCAAAGAGCCTCGACCTCGTCTACCTGGTTGCTCGCGAGGAGCACGGCCGCGCCGGCGCCGGCGAGCTCCCTGACCTTGTTCTGGTAGGCGAGCTGCGAGGTGTAGTCGAGCCCGAGCGAGGGTTCGTCGAGGAGCAGCACCTCTGGACCGTGCGCCATAGCCTCGATGAGCGCGAGCTTCTTGCCCATCCCGTAAGAATACGTCTTGACCCTGTCGTCCGCGTACTCGGTCAGGTCGAAGTAGTCGAAGAGCTCCGCGAGCACACCCTTGGCTTTGTCCTTCTCCATCCCGTAGGCGCGGGCGAAGAAGTAGGCGTTCGCCCGGCCCGTGAGGGCGTCGTAGTGCGTCGGGCTGTCGACCATCAGTCCCGTGCGGGCGCGGACCTTCCGCCTCTCTTTAAGGCCGTCTACGCCGCCTACATGGAAGCTGCCCGAGTCGGGCGCGATGGCGGTCGAGAGAACCCGAAGGAGCGTGCTCTTGCCCGATCCGTTCGGCCCCATGAGGCCGAAGACCTCGCCGGGGGCGACGCGGAGGCTCACGTCGGAGACACCGCGTCCGCTGCTCTCGTACAGGCGGCTTATCTTCCTAGCCTCCAGCGCTGGCGGGGTGTTCTGGGTGCCGGATCTCATGACAGGAGAATTGTAGCGTCCTCCCCGCAAAACGGTTGTTAGGCGCATCACCCATACTCACGCCCCGGTGGGGTATGGTAAGAGCGGACGATTCACAGATAGGAGGGAACATGGCTGACGACACGACGGTGGCGGTTCTCGGGACCGGCATCATGGGCTCGGCGATGGCACGGAACCTCCTCTCGGCGGGGATGCAGGTGCGCGTCTGGAACCGCTCGCGCGAGAAGGCCGAGCCGCTGGCGCAGGACGGCGCGGAGGTCGCAGACACCCCCACGGACGCCGCGCGCGGCGCCGACTTCCTCCTGACCATGCTCGCCGACGCCGACGTTATAGAGGAGGCCGCCGGTGACGACGTCCTCTCGACGCTCGCCGAAGACGGTGTGTGGCTGCAGATGAGTACGGTGGGGGAGAGCGGCAGCGAGCGGCTCGAGGAGATCGCGGCGGAGAACGGCGTCATCTACGTGGATGCGCCCGTGCTCGGGACCAAGCAGCCCGCCGAGCAAGGACAGCTCGTAGTGCTCGCCTCGGGGCCAGAGGAGGTCAGGGAGCGGTGCCAGCCCGTCTTCGACGCCCTCGGGAGCAAGACCGTATGGCTCGGCGAGGCCGGTGAGGGTAGTCGCCTCAAGCTCGTGTTGAACAACTGGATCGTAGGTCTACTCGGGGTGCTCGCCGAGACGGTGGCTTTCGCGAGGGCTATGGGCGTCGATCCCGCGAAGTTCCTGGAGACCATAGAGGGCGGACCGCTCGGGCTGCCCTACGCCCA
Organism: Actinomycetota bacterium; assembly: GCA_902812425.1. GTDB lineage: Bacteria > Actinomycetota > Rubrobacteria > Rubrobacterales > Rubrobacteraceae > Rubrobacter_D. The sequence continues at coordinate 12,875 of CADDZK010000007.1, read as the reverse complement.
GCTCAAGGGTCATATGATGATCGAGGAGGACTTCCCGACCAGCTTCTCGGCCCGGCTCGCCCGCAAGGACGCCGGCCTCGTGCTCGACGCGGCGGAAGCCCGCGACCTGAGGATGCGGATCTCCGAGGCCGTTGCGGCCCGCTTCGACGAGGCGATAGAGGCTGGGCACGGCGAGGAGGACATGGCCGCCGTCTACCGGGCTGCAGGGATGGACCTCACGTAGAGGACACGGGCTGTCATGAAGACGGGAGCCAGGGCGGTTCAAGGTAGTCTCTCCTTCCTCCAAGATCTCCTCTCCGACTACCGCCCGCGGGACTTCGCCGTACGGCTGTGGGAAGGCACGACGTGGGGTGCCGAGCGTGGGCAGCCGGTGCGCTTCACGCTCGTGCTCAATCACCCTGGTGCGCTGCGCACGATGTTCTGGCCGCCGGGCGAGCTCCCTCTGGCCGAGGCGTACATCCACGACGACTTCGATATCGAGGGCAGTATCGAGGACGTGTTCCCCCTGGCTGACCACCTTCTCGGGCGGCACCGAAGTACGTCTGAACGTCTACGCCAGGGCAGAAGGCTCCTCTCCCTACCCAATGCTCGCCGCGGCGCACGTCCCGGACGCGAGGCGGCGAAGTTACGGGGTACCCGCCACTCGAAGGTGCGCGACCGGCGGGCCGTCACGTACCACTACGACGTGCCCGGGGAGTTCTACGCGCTGTGGCTGGATAGACGAATGGTCTACTCGTGCGCGTACTTCGCCACTCCCGATGAGGATCTCGACTCCGCCCAGGAGCGCAAGCTCGATTACATCTGCCGCAAGCTGCGATTGCGACCCGGCGAGAGAGTACTGGACATCGGCTGCGGCTGGGGAGGGCTCGTCATCCACGCCGCGCGCCGCTACGGGGTGAGCGCCCTCGGCGTCACTCTAAGCGGGCCGCAGGCCGAGCTCGCGAACGAGCGCATCCGGCGGGCCGGGCTGGCTGATCGCTGCCGCGTGGAGGTCCGCGACTACAGGGAGATCGAAGGCTGGGGAGAGTACGACAAGCTCGTCAGCGTGGGGATGTTCGAGCACGTGGGCGAGAAGAGGCTGCCGGATTACTTCTCGCGGGCCTACGCTCTGTTGCGTCCCGGCGGGGTCTTCCTGAACCACGGGATCTCCCGCAACCCGAACGTACCAAGGCGGCGCGGCCCGACCTTCATAAGCCGCTACGTCTTCCCCGACGGCGAGCTCGTGCCGATCGGCACCACCGTTGGCGCCGCGGAGTCAAGCGGCTTCGAGGTGCGCGACGTGGAGAGCCTGCGCGAGCACTACGCGCTCACGCTCGGGCACTGGGTGCGCTGGCTGGAGGAGAGGCATGAGCAGGCGCGCAGGATCGTCGACGAGAGAACCTACCGCGTGTGGCGGCTGTACATGTCAGGCTCAGCCCACGCCTTTCGGACGGGTGGGATCAACATCTACCAGACGCTTCTCTTGAGGACAGATCGCGGCGAGAGCAGGTTGCCGCTGACGAGGGCAGACTGGTATTCATGAGGCGCTGTCATCGTTGTGAGGTGGGTGTGGAGCACGCCCCAGAGCCTCGCAGACCGTGTACTGCACAGCCTCGTTGCTAGGCTAAAATGTAGGCAGGATAGTCATGTAGAGAGGTGTGAAACGGTGAAAGACACACAGATCACCTGGGACCCCGAGGCAGACCGCAGGATCAAACGCAGCCCCTTCCTGATGCGCCGCTTTATCCGCAAGCGCATCGAGGACAGGGTGGCTTCGAGGGGCCGTACCCACGTCACCGAGGCCGACGTGGACGAGAGCGCGAGCATGTACAGGCAGTACCGCTTTAAATAGGCTTCAAACAACAGGCCTCAGGTTTTAGAAAGGGGTCGTCGGCGGCTCGTCTGGTACAGAAAGGCTAGCTCAACGGAACAGGGCCTGCGCGAGAAAGCCTCGCTGCCCACCGGGGCCTGATGGCTGACACCTGAAACCTGTTGCCTCTAAAAATATCCGGGCCGGGAAGCCGCTCTTTATAGCGAACGACTACCGACCCGGTCCGCGGACCTTTGGGGTCCGCAGATGGTTGTTGACTAGCTAGTCCACTGGACCCTTTCCTCCTAGTCGAGGTGCAACAACCAGTGCCATAGTATCACCTCTCACGACCTCCCGCGCTACATCTTTCGGGTCATTTCGTGCGTCCCCGCGAGCGGGCCACCACATGAGGTGGGGGCTAGAGCCGTCCAGCCTCGATGATGCGCCCGAGAAACTGGCGGGTCCGCGGATGCTCGGGGGCCGTGAAAATCCTCTCCGGCGGTCCCGCCTCAAGGATGCTGCCCGAGTCGAGGAAGCACACTTTGTCTGCGATGTCGCGGGCGAAGCCCATCTCGTGCGTCGCGATGAGCATGGTCATCCCTTCAAGGGCGAGCTCCCTGATGACGGCGAGGACCTCGGCGACGAGCTCGGGGTCGAGGGCGCTCGTTACCTCGTCGAGGAGCATGAGGTGGGGGCGCATCGCGAGCGCCCGCACGATCGCGACCCGCTGCTGCTGGCCGCCCGAGAGCCTGTCAGGGTACTCGTCCTGCTTGTCTATGAGCCCGAAGCGTCCGAGGAGCGCAGCCGCCGCTCCTTCGGCCTCGGCGCGGTCCATCTTGAGGACCTCGCGCGGGGCGAGCGTGATATTGCGCAATACCGTCATGTGCGGGAAGAGGTTGAAGGACTGGTAGACGATGCCGATGCGGCGCCTGATGCGGTTCGCGTCGACTCCTTCGGCGGTGATGTCCTCGCCCTCGACGACGATGCGCCCCGAGTCTATGGGCTCGACGAGGTTTATGCACCGAAGAAGCGTGGACTTGCCAGAGCCTGAGGCCCCGATCAGGCAGACTACCTCGTGCGGCGCCACCTTCAGGTCTATCCCTTTCAGGACCTCGTTCTCCCTGAAAGACTTGTGGACCCCTTCCAGAATCAGGGCTGGGGGTTCACTCATGCGAGGGCTCCCGCCTCCCGGCGGCGTTTGTCGCGGGCGATAAGGCGGTCCGTAAAGCGGGCGAGGGGGATGGTGATCAGGACGAAAAGGAAGGCGGCTACGACGTAGCTCGCGTAGTTGAACTCCGAGGCGCTGTAGATCTGGGCCGCCCGCGCAGCCTCTATGGAGCCCAAGACCGAGACGAGAGCAGTATCCTTCTGCAAGCCTATAAAGTCGTTGAGGAGCGGCGGTATGACGCGCCTTATCGCCTGCGGCAAGACCACGAACCGCAATGATTGCCAGCGCGTCAACCCGAGGGAGCGGGCCGCGGCGTTCTGGCTCTCGTGGACCGACTCGATACCCGCGCGGTAGACCTCGGCGACGTAGGCCGAGTAGACGAGGATTAGTGAGATCACCCCGTAGGTCACGTCTGGTAGATAAGAGATAAAGCGCAGACCCAAGCCAGGAACCCCGAACCCGATCATGTACAGAACCAGGATCAGGGGCACCCCTCTGAAGAGGTCCGTGTACGCCACGGCGACCAGCCTGAAGGGGAAGAACACCGGCCCCGGTATCCCGCGCACGACCGCTATGACGAGGGCTAGGATCAGGATAAAGACCTCGGCGACGGCGAAGATCTCGACGTTGAGGAGGAACGCGCGCAGGACCGAGGGCGAGCCCTCGGAGCCGACGAGAGACTGCCAGAGGTGGGGCGGGCTGAAGAACCGCTCGGCGACGACCCCGCTCCCTGGCGCGAGCACGACGACTATTGCGATGATGGCGAAGAAGAGCACCGTGCTCGCGCTCGACACGAGCACCCCGCGGCCCCCGAGCGCCCGCGAGCCGCGGCCCGAAGGCACGGACGGTCCAGGATCGTTCGCGGGACCGATCCCCCTGGTCGTCACCCTACTTCTTGAGGGTCGGGACGTCCAGGTACATCTGCAGGTGCTTCTGCTGGAGCTTCTTCAGGGTCCCGTCGCTCTTCATCTCGCCGAGGACCTGGTTCACGCAGTCGACGAGCGGGTTGCCCTGCTCGAAGAGCATCCCGAACTGCTCGTTGCGCGGGTACTGGCCTACCACCGTGGAGCCATCTATCTCGAAGTCGCTGAGGTAGACCGTCGTCACGAGGTCGGTGACGAGGGCGTCGATCTGGCCGCTCTCGAGCGCTGATTTCGCGTCGTTGGTGGTGTCGTAGACCTTGGGATCCGTCGTCGGCTTTACTGTCTTGTTGATGAAGTCGAGGGCGGTTGTCCCGACCTGGGCCCCCATGGTCAGATGCTTGAGGTCGGAGACGCTCTTCGCGTCGGCTGCAGGGCTGTCCTTCATCACGAGCACGCCTTGGGCGTTGTCGAAGTAGCCGTCCGAGAAGTCTACGACCTCCTCGCGCTCGGGGGTAATGGTGATCTCGTTTATGTCGAAGTCGAAGTCTTTGGCGCCGGGGGCGTAGGACTTGTTGAAAGGCTCGACCACCCACTTGAGCGGGAGGTTCATGCGCCTGGCGATCTCCTTCGCTATATCCCCCTCGTAGCCCGAGTAGTCGTTGGGGTCTCCTTTGAACCACGGCGGGTATGCGGGCTTGTCCGTGGCGACCGTCAGACCGCCCTCCTCGTAGAGCGGAGGGTTGTCCATGTCGCACGAGTCCGTAGAGCCTGCCTGTGGTCCTCCGCAGCCGACGAGCAGCAGGGCCGCGAAGAGGAGTCCGACCAGGACAATCCGCTCTCTCACGCGTCTCTCTCCGATCTACTCTCAGAACAGAAAGCGATGGCCGACGAAGACCCTTGCCCATCGCGTACGGCGGCCAGTATAGGGTCCGTCCGAGCGCGTTGCAATCGACACTTTGCCCGGGACCTTTGCGGCGTGGATGCTGGTATCCTGGTTGCGCGTGGGCTGTTCGGGGAACAGTTTAAGGGACCTGATCGACGGAGGAGAGTGAGAGATGAGCGAGTCAGAGCAGCAACGAAACGACAGCCCGCTCGTGAGCGAGCGCGGCAGCACGACGATCAGCAGTACGGTCGTCTCCTCTATAGCCGGCAGGGCGGCGCAGGAGGTGGAGGGCGTACACATGGGAGGGGGCGCATCGAGGACCGCAAGCGGCGTGCTCGGGAGCATAACGGGCTCGGAGAGCACTACCCGCGGGGTCTCCGTCGAGGTCGGCAGGACCGAGACTGCAATAGACCTCAAGATGGGGATCGAGTACAACAAGAACATCCTCCAGACCGTCGATGAGGTGCGGCGCAGGATCACCGAGCGCGTCGAGACGATGACGGGCTTGAGGATCACCGAGCTGAACGCCACTATTACGGATATCACCTTCCCCGAGAGAGAGGAGAGGCGCCGCCTCGGATCGGGTAGCGCCACGAGAGAACTCGGCTCCACTGAGGAGACTGCCGCGGCCCCCGAGCCGCGGACGATGCCGAGGAGCGAGCTACGCCCGGGCGCGGGCGAGCCCGAGAGTACGCAGGTAGAGCAGCGCAGCAGGACCTACACCGAGGGCGCGAGCGGGTCCGTCCCCGAGGAAGAGGTCCGCGTCGAGGGCCGCCCACTGGAGGGTGACGAGACCGCGGAGCTGCGTCCCGGCGGCACAGAGACCGCTGAACCAGCGACGGGCGAAACGTCGGAGACCGAGGCGGAGACACAGGCGGATACGTCCGAGCAGGAGGACGCGGAGGCGCGCAGGAGGCGGCGCGCCGAGGAGCGCGCCAGGCGGCGCAGGCAGGACGAAGAGAGCTAGGCGCAAGGAGCACGGTGGCCAGAGATCTCTTGAGACCGGGCCTTGACCTCCTTTTCTGCGGGTACAACCCCTCGCTCACGTCAGGGCACACGGGACACCACTACGCCCATCCAGGCAACCGCTTCTGGCGCGTACTGCGCGCGGCGGGCATCACAGACAGGCTCTACGAGCCACACGAGGACGTGAAGCTCCCAGATCTCGGCATCGGCTTCACCAACCTCTGTCGAAGGCCGACGCGCAGGGCCGACGAGCTTACGCGCGAGGAGATAAGGGCGGGGGCGACGGCCCTGCGCCACACGCTCGAACGCTACAGACCCGGCGCCGTCGCGTACACGGGTATCGGCGTCTACAGGTGGTTTCGCGCGACCTCGAAGGTCGCCTGGGGCGTCCAGCCCACCCCCGCCGTGCCTGGCGTGACCGACGTGGTCGTGCCCTCGCCTTCCGGCCTGAACCGCATGCGCTTCGAGGAACTCGTGGATCATTACCGCGCCCTCGCGCCCCTCCTGAAGTGCGAGGCCGGGCTCGCGGGCGGCGCTGGAGGGTAAGGCAGGGGAACAACGGAGGAGGTAAAAGATGGATGGCTCGGATCTTCTCGACGGCGTAAGCTCGGAGGTCGTCGCTACGCCCAGGCTCCATACCCACGTCCTCACGGGCGGACCGGAGGCCGGTACCCCCGTTCTATTCATCCACGGTAATGCCTCCTCCTCGCGCTTCTTCGAGGAGACGCTCGCCGCATTGCCGCCAGGCTACCGTGGAATCGCCCCCGACCTGCGGGGCTTCGGTGACTCGGAGACCAAACCGCTCGACGCGACGCAGGGGCTGGGGGACTTCTCGGACGACGTGCACGCGCTCGCCCTGGCGCTCGGCCTCGAAGAGTTTCATCTCGTGGGATGGTCTGCGGGCGGGAGCGTCGCCATGCGCTACACGATGGACCATCCGGCGGGGGTGATCTCGCTCGTCCTGGTAGATCCCATGTCCCCCTACGGCTTCGGCGGGACCAAAGACGCTGCGGGTACTCCTTGCTGGCCGGATCACGCGGGCTCGGGTGGCGGGACGGCCAACCCCGAGTTCGTGGGCCGCCTTGAGGCCAAAGACAGGACGGAGTCAGACCCCAACTCCCCGAGGAACGTCATGAACAACTTCTATTTCAAGCCGCCCTTCAGGGCGGCGAGGGAGGAGGTACTCCTCTCCTCGGTCCTCTCGACGAAGACGGGCGAGGACAACTACCCGGGCGACATGACCGTCTCTGAGAACTGGCCCGGCGTCGCCCCGGGCGAGAGGGGCATGAACAACGCGATCTCGCCCAAGTACTGCAACCTCGAGGACTTCGCGCTCGTGCAGCCGGGACCTCCCGTGCTCTGGGTTCGCGGCGACGACGACGCGATAGTCTCGGATACCTCTCTCCTTGACTTCGGCTACCTCGGGCAGCTCGACGCCGTCCCGGGATGGCCCGGCGAGGAGGTCTTCCCTCCCCAGCCGATGGTCTCCCAGATACGCGCCGTGCTCGACGCCTACGAGGCCCGCGGCGGGCGCTACCGTGAGGAGGTCATAGCAGACTGCGGGCACACCCCCCACGTCGAGAAGCCGGAGGAGTTCAGGCGGCTACTCTTTGACTTCCTCGAAGAGGCAGAAGGTCGAGCAGGATGAGCCCGCAGACCAGGTCTCCACGCATAACCTACCTTTCATGGGGTCGCCTGGAGACCGACGGCAGCGTCTTCAAGGACGCCAGGCTCTACCCGGGGGGCGCGGAAGAGTGGGACTGGAACGAGACGGGCACGAGCCACGACGCCGGCATACAACCGGAAGATGTCGAGAAGTTGCTGGAGCGTGGGGCGACCGTCGTGATCCTCTCCAGAGGCTTCCACGAACGTCTCGGCGTCGCGCCAGAGACCCTAAGTATGCTGAAAGAGGGAGGCATCACCGCCCACGTCGCACAGACCGAAGAAGCAGCCCGCCTCTACGACGAGCTGCGGGGGACGCAGAAGGTGGGGGCGCTCGTCCACTCGACCTGTTGAGTGTGCTGCTGCGGAGTTGCTTAGGAGCGGTGCGAAAAGGGAACGAACGGGACATGAAAGATCCGGCGACGTTCTCAAGGGGTTGGTGATGCAGGAGAAGGACGAAAGATCCATCGGCGAGCTCTTCGCGCAGCTCTCGCGGGAGACGACGGAGCTATTCCGACACGAGGTCCAGCTCGCGAAGGCCGAGATGAGCCAGAAGGCCTCGCGGGTCGGCAAGAACGTGGGCTTCCTGGTCGTCGGGGGCGTCGTGGCTTACACGGGCGTGCTCGCGCTCGTTGCAGCGGGGATCATCCTGCTTGGGCAGGTCATACCGTACTGGCTCTCGGCGGGGATAATAGGGCTGGTCATAGCCATCATAGGCCTCTTCCTCGTCGTCAAGGGCGCCAACACGCTCCGCCAGGAGGACCCGGCCCCGAGGGAGACTGTCGAGACGCTCAAGGAGGATAGCCAGTGGCTGAAGAACCAGAAGGGATGAAAGAGCGCGTGGCGCAAAATGAGAGCCCGACGCCCGAGGAGAAGGAAGAGCTCAGGCGCAAGGCCCAGAGCGATGACGAGGTAGAGGCCGCGAGGGCCAACGTCGAGCTGGCCCGCGCCGAGATGACCGACACGGTAGACGCCCTGCAGGAGAAGCTCGATCCCGAGACGCTTAAAGAAGAGGCGAAGAGCCGGGCGAAGGGTACGGCCCGCGAGACGGGCGCGCGGGTCGTGGAGACGGCGAAGCAGAGGCCCACCGTCCCCATCGCTGCCGCAGGCGGTCTGCTCGGCCTGCTGATCCTGAGGCGCCTGCTGCGGGGAAGAGGCCGCAGCTCGAACGCCGTGGTCGTAGACCTGAAGAGAGGCAGAATCCGGACGTTCTAAGCCGCTTCGAAACAAGGTCTCGGAAGGCCGGATCCGCTCGCTGCCCATGGTCCGCTCCGCCGTCCTCACGGGCCGCGCCATCGCCGACCTCGTCCGCAGCCCGTTCGTCGTGCTCGTTATGCTCGTCGGCCCCCTGGTAGGTTTAAGGCCGATCTCGCGGGCTGGGCCGCTGCCGTAGGTCTTCTGTTGCCGCTCAGCTTCTCATTCTCGTGGATGGGGGCGACGATCGCGCTCCTCATGCGCAGCACCGAGGCCGTACAGTCTGCGGGCTTTATCTGGCTCTTCCCGCTGACCTTCGCGAGCAGCTCGTTCGTGCAGACGGAGAACATGCCTTCGTGGCTGAGGGCCTTCGCCAACCACCAGCAGATGACGCAGGTTATCGACGCGGTGCGGGGCTTGCTCCTGGATCAGGCCGTAGGCTCGCTCGGCTGGCAGGCCCTCGCCCGGTGCACAGGTATACTCGTGGTCCTCATCCCCCTCTCAGTCTCCCTCTACAGGCGCGTCGCCGCGCGCTGAGGCGGACGAGAAGTACGGGCGTATAATGCGCCCGTGATCGTGGACAACGCCATCTACGTGGACGGCCGCAGGACCGAAGAGCCTGGCACGCTGCGCGAGACCTACGACGCCGTCAGGGAGCGGCGTGGGATAGCCTGGATCGGCCTCTACAGGCCGACCGAGGAGGAGTTCTCGTCCGTCGCGGGGGAGTTCGGGTTGCACGAACTGGCCGTTGAGGACGCGACCGAAGCCCACCAGCGTCCCAAGCTGGAGCGCTACGGCGAGACGCTCTTCGTCGTGCTCAAGCCGGCCCGTTATCTCGACGAGGAGGAGAGGGTCGAGTTCGGTGAGGTCCACGTCTTCGTGGGGGAGGACTTCGTCGTGACCGTGCGCCACGGCGAAGCCCCGCACCTCGGCGAGGTGCGGAAGCGGCTCGAGGCCGACCCCGAGCTCCTGCGCCGCGGGCCTGAGGCCATCATGCACGCCATCATGGACCGCGTGGTCGACGACTACGTCCCCGTCGTCGACGGGCTCAGGAACGACATCGAGGAGATAGAGGCAGAGGTCTTCGGGGGCAACCCCAGCGTCTCGCGCAGGATCTACGAGCTCTCACGCGAGGTGATCGAGTTCCAGAGAGCGACGGAGCCCCTTAGAGGCGTGCTAGGGGATATGATCCGGGCTGAGACCATAGACGTCGATCCCGAAGTGCGCAGGTACCTGCGCGACGTCCAGGACCACGTCCTGCAGGTCACGGAGAGGCTCGCGGGATTCCGCGAGCTCCTGCAGAACATCCTCAGCGTCAACCTGACGCTGGCGAGCCTGGCCCAGAACGAGGAGGTAAAGAAGATCTCCGCCTGGGCCGCCATCCTGTTCGCGCCGACGCTGATAGGAACGGTCTACGGGATGAACTTCCGTTACATGCCGGAGCTTAACTGGCTCCTCGGCTACCCCTTCGCCCTCGTGCTCATGGTCTGCACCTCCCTCACGCTGTATCTGGTCTTCAAGCACCGCGGCTGGCTCTAACTTCTCTTCGAGCAGGACCGCCCCACCCGTATCCAGAAAATAGTCCATTTGGGGGATGTGCCTTCTATTCCCGAAAGTTAGGCTGCCTCCGTTGTCTGAAACCTTGAGAGGGACGGGAGAAGATTATGGAGACGGTGATCCAGGGCTCGACGCTTGAGGCTCTACGGGCCGGGTTGCGCGGCACCGCGCACGCGCCTGGCGAGGAGGGCTACGAGGAGGCGAGCCGGGCGTGGAACCTCAACGCCCACCAGCGCCCCGCGCTCGTGGTCGTTGCCGAAGGAGCGGCGGACGTGATGACCGCCGTGCGCTTCGCCCGCGAAAGCGGGATGGGCGTGGGTGTCATGGCGACAGGCCACGGCGTCGGTGCGGCGTGCGACGGTGGGGTCCTCATCAACACCTCGCGCATGAGGAGCGTCAGGGTGGACCCCGTAGCGCAGAGGGCGCGCGTCGAGGCAGGAGCGCTGTGGAAGGACGTCATCCCCGAGGCGCAGGCGCACGGGCTCGCCGGTCTCGTTGGCTCCACCTCGCATGTCGGCGTCGTCGGCTACACGATGGGCGGCGGCTTCGGGTGGCTCGGACGCAAGTACGGCCTGAACTCCGCGGGCGTACGCGAGGCCGACGTCGTTAACGCCGAGGGCAAGCTCTTGCGCGTGAGCGCCGAGGAGCATGAGGACCTCTTCTGGGGCCTCAAGGGCGGAGGCGGCAACTTCGGGATAGTAACCTCCCTCGAGTTCGACCTCTACCCCCTGACGAGCGTCTACGGCGGAAACATCTTCTATCCGGTCGAGAAGGCGCACGAGGTGCTCTCCCGCTACGCCAGCTGGAGTGCCAGTCTGTCGGAGGAGACGACCACGGGGGTAGCCTTCCTCAATATTCCGCCCCTCCCCTTCGTTCCTGAGCCCCTGCGCGGCAAGTCCGTCATAACGGTGCGGGGTTGTTACTCGGGGGAGAAGCCCGAGGCCGGTGAGGAGATCTTCCGTCCCGTGCGCGAGGGGCTCGGGGAGCCGATCATGGACACATTCTCGGTCATGCCCGTCGCGGCGATGGACGCGATCAGCATGGACCCGGTCGACCCGATGGGGGCCGTCCAGTACTCCGAGCTGCTGCGGGATCTTACGCCCGAGGCTATAGACGCCCTCATAGAGGTCGCGGGCGCCGACTCGGGGTCGCCCCTGATCATGCTCGAACTCCGCCAGCTGGGCGGGACGCTCTGGGGTAGGCAGGAAGATCTTAACCTGATGGGCTCGGGCGACTCCAAGTTCATAATGAACGCGATCGGGGCGACGTTTACGCCCGAGATGATGGAAGGGGTCAGGGCGCACCTCGCCCGCGTTGCCGAGGTGACGCGTCCCTACCAGACCGGCGACACCTACATCAACTTCATGGAGCTGGACTACGCGAGCGCAGAGAGGGTTAGGGCGGCCTACCCGCCGGAGGACTTCGAGCGCCTCGTCGCCCTCAAGGATAGCTACGATCCTCAGAACGTCTTCCGCTTCAACCGCAACATCGCCCCGTCGAAGGCGGCGCAGTAAGGAAAAGCACCGGAGGCGCATACGGAGGCCCCGGTAAAGACTAGAGAGGAGTAGAGAGATGATCGGCAGGTTGATGAACGGCGAAGTTAACGGCGTCCTCGTGGTCGCCCTCTCGGGGACGATCGCGGTACTCGCCGCCAGAGGTACGCGACCCGCCTCGCCGGGGCACCTCCTCTCGGGGGTACTCTCCAACCCCGTGCCCTGTCGCGGGACCTCCTCCGCCCGCGTACTACCGCGGACCGTCGTCAGGCGACGGGCCGCATGATCTCGGGCCGCCCGCGGCACGGCGTATTCCCCGTCCCGGGCGAGCTCGAGGAGGACGTCTATACGGTCCGTGCGGCTTACGGGGCCCTCGAAGCCTCAGACGAAAGGGCCGCGGCCCGCTTTATGGACAGGGAGGTCGAGTGGGTCCACCCCGCGGTCACCCACCTCCCCTTCGACGGCACCGTGCGGGGAGTGCCCGCCGTAGTGCGTGCTGCTTTCCGCAAGAACGAGGATGGGACGGGCCCAAGGGTCTCGGCAGAGACCTTCCTCGAGTTCGGCGACGGGGTGCTCGTGGCGGGAAGGTTTATCGGGGATCATGGCGTGGAGGACCCTTTCTTGCACGAGTGCTCCGTGAGGGCTGGCAGGATCGAACGTATACGCGAGTACCCGGCATAGCCCGGGCCGGAACGGATAGTCCGGGGGAGAGAAGGTGACGAGTGCCGGGAGAGCGGGTTATGCCTGTCAGGCGGGGTGAACCGGGATGACGCTGCGCCAGATCGGCCAGCTCGTCCTGATGTCGGCATTGTGGGGCGCCGTTTTCATGCTGATAAAGGCTCAGCACTACAAAATGCTCCGATAACCTTGTAGGACCCTTCCGGGGTCGGTGTTACCTCTAGCTGCAACATCCGGTAGAGAGTATTGCGCTCGTCGCCAGTGAGGTGCTCCAGGTCTTCTGGCACCGTCTCTGCGTAGGCTTCGATGAGGGCGTCGCGGTCCTTCTCCAGCGCCTCTACTCGTTCTTGCGAATCCCTCAAGGCTGCGATGGCGTGCTCGGCGTGCAGATGCCTCTCCTCAAGTTCCCCCAGCTTCGAGCTGAGTTCGTCAAGCGTCATCAGTCCGGCCGCCTGCTGGTCCTGATAGGCGCTCCTCAAGCGAACACACTCGGCTATTGTTTGTGCCCACGCTTCCATCTCTCGGCCGAAGTCACCTCGCTTGGTGTTGCGTTCTTGCTCTATGAGCCTGTCCATGCCGGCGCGTATCCTCTCAGGGTCTAGCCTACTCATGGACCCTGAGA
>CADDZK010000006.1 GCA_902812425.1 Actinomycetota bacterium | reverse complement strand
GGTGAGGCGGTCGATCCACTCGTCGGCCTCTGCGCGGGTCATCTCCGTGAGCGGCTTGCCGAGGCGATTCTCCAGGCGCTCGACGCCGTTCTCGCCCCGCCACTCGACGGCCAGCGTCTTCAGGAGGTCGACCTGGCTCTTACGCGCCTTACCACCGCTGCCCCTCCTGGAAGAAGAGGCGGGCTTCTCCTCCTGTCCGTTAGGGGTATCTTGCTCCGCGGCGCCGGAGGCACGTTGGGAAGAGTTCTGAGCAGCCCCCTGTCTCTCACCGCGGATGGGGGTGGGCCTGCCGCGTGAGGAAGCGCCGTCGTAGCCCCTCGAAGACGGGGCCGGCGGGGCGTCGTCGCCCTCGGAGAGTTCTTCCAGGGCGGTCGCGCCGACGTTCACGGCGTCGCGCAGGGCGCGGGCTTTCGCGCGGGTCTCCGCCATCCGGATCAGGTGCGGAGCGATGTTTCGCCCGACGTTCTCGGGGGAGGCGTCCCCGATGCCGGAGAAGCGCCTGCCGTCCTCCATCTCGGCTATAGCCTTCACTATCGCGACGTTGCCGTTGGATTCGTCTGGGACCTGGATCAGGTCCGTGTCTATCCCCCTGAGGCCCAGGCTATGGGCCTCGTCGAGCAGGCCCGCAAACAGGACGTATTGCTTTCCCTGCCTGGTGATCATGAACTCATCTCTCACAGGCCACGCCTCACTTCGGCCTCGCGGTAGTCCTCGCCTTCGAGGGAGATCCAATCACACATCGCGATGATCCTGCTCGCCGTCCTCTCACCAAGCTGGGCTGCGAGGTCCCGCGGCCCTATGTTGGAGGTGAAGATGGTCGGCAGCTCCTCCCTGTAGCGGTGGTTGACGATGACGAAGATGCGCTCGCGCACCCACTCGTTCGCCCTCTCGGCGCCGAGGTCGTCGAGCAGCAGGAGATCCGCGTTCTTTACGGAGTCCATCCACTCGTCGATGTCCCGTCCTGGGTCGTTGTACGCCCCCCTCATGTTGTCAAGAAGCTCGGGGACGGTGACGAAGAGCGAGGGCACCCTCTTCCTCGTCATGAGCTCGTTCATGACGGCGACGGCGAGGTGGGTCTTCCCTGTTCCTACATCTCCGCAGAAGTACAGTCCGCGCCCATCTTCCCTGTTCTCCTTCCAGCTCATGATGTAGTCCATGGCCTTCGCGAAGGCCTTCTCGGCGCTCTTGCTGAGCTGGTGGTCGAAGTTGTCGAGGGCGTAGCCCTTCATGCGCTTGGACAGTCCGCTGCGCTCCTTCAGGGCCGTGATGCGCGCGTCGCGGCGCATGAGCTCCCACTCGCGCTGCTCGTTCTTCTTCTCGCACTCGGGGGTGCATGGATGGTAGTACCACTCACCGGGCTTGCCGTACTTCTTCTGGAGGGCCGGCGGGAACTCGTCCCATTCGGCCTGGAGCTCGCGTCCGCAGTGGGGGCAGACCTGATCGTCGAGCCTGAGTACCCTGGCTTCGCCCCTATTCCGTTTCCCCGAAGAGCCACTCATAGCCCTCCCTGCGTCTGGCAGCAGACTGTCTATCCGGTCCACCACTCACCCCCTCTCTGGACTCTCGTATCCTCAAGGCCCCGCCCCTCACGGCCCCGCTCTGCTCGACGAGACGGAGCTTCCTATCCTGCTCGAAGCGCTCGACGTCCTCGACGGTCTTCACGCCCCGCTCGACCCAACGCTCCAGGATGCTCCTTACGTAGCCGACCCTGCGCGCGTCGCGCTCGCTCGCTATCTTCAAAGCCTCCCTAACAGCGTCGGGCGTCAGCCCGTCCCGCTCGCAGTAGCCGTTCAGGAACTCCAGGATGTGCGGCGCGGGCAAGGAGCCCATGTAGCGGAAGTAGTCATCCGCGGAGACCCCCTCGGGCTCGGCCCTGATCACCTCGACGTCGCGCACGGGGAGGTCGTTCGTCTCTACTTCGCGGTTTCGCACCTGTGCCGAAGGCGGATGCTCCGCGACCTCGAGCCAGCCTTCGTGACTGGTGATGAAGCCCGCCCCCATGAGGGTCTCGAGAGACGCTTCGACGCTCTCCGGCGTGGACCTGAGTAGCTCGGCCAGCTCCTCGACCTCGACGTCGTCGTGCCCGAGGTCGGGGAGGATACGGAGCAACTCGTAGAGGGCGACGGCCTCGGCCCCGAGGTGCGGCATCCAGCGGACGTACAGACGGGCGCGCCCTCCCCGCGCCCTCTTCTCCCCCGGAGGTGTAAGCCGAACTCTCTCCATCCTGTAAGCCAGTATAGCGGCCAAGGGCGGGGCTCTCTACATCTGATTGGTCAGCGAGATCACGAACACGCTGAACACGAGGCCAAGCACGAGCCCGAGTATGCCGACGATTATCGCGGCCACGCCGAGGCCCCGATCTCCCTTCACGAGCCCGACCACGCCGAGCACGACGCCCAGAGGCCCGAGGACGACGGGGATCAGGACGATGGCGAGAACGCCGGAGATTATCCCCGCGATGGACCAGCGCCTGCCGGGGCGGCGTCCGGGTGTTGCGTTCTCAGGGGCGTAAGACGGTCGCGGTTCGTTCAAGTTGACCCCTTTTTCAGAAGATGCTGGGAAGGGCGTGGCTAGAAGGCGCTATGCCGGGGATGAGCCCCTGGCTCGCCGCGAGCCCGAAGAGCATGGCGGCCACGCACAGAAAGACGGTCGCGGTAGCCAGCTTTCTTGAGCCGAGGAAGTAGCCGACGATCCCTAGCCCGACGCCGAGCGCGGCTGCCGAGACGTCCGCGCCGCCGCCGAGGAACGCGGCGAAGATCTCGGCCACACCGAGGAGCGCTCCGACGAGGCAGGAGATCGCGCCTCCTAGGAGCCTCGCGCGGCGTCCGGGATCCCTTATCTCTCCCCCGCTCCCTTCCGTCGTCTCCGTATGGCTCAGAACTCGCTCCCTCAGGCTATGATCCAGGGCTCTCTCAAAGCGTACCAGGCCGAGAGCCTAGTATAATCCCCGTCCTGTGAGGTTCGAGCGCGCACTCCCCGGCACGAACGAGGTCTTCCTCCCCGACGGGACGCTGCGTCCTATCTACGAGACGGTCTTCGACGAGCTGGAACGCACGGGCCCAGAAAGGTGGGAGGAGAAACTGAAGCGCGCGCACGAGCTCCTCCTGGAGGAGCAATACTCCTTCTGCATAAAGGAGGGCGACAAGACCCATCCTACGGATTGGATCCCCCGCATCGTCCCCGCCTCCGACTGGGCCAGGCTCGAAGCGGGCCTGACCCAGCGTCTGCGCGCCATCAACGTGTTCCTGAGACGCCTCGAAGCCGGCAAGGAGGAGGTCGTCCCGCGAGAGGTCATAGAGTCGAGCATCCTCTACGAGACGGGCTGGAAGAACCGCTTCGGACCCGTGCCCGTGCGCCAGATAGCCTTCGACGTCGTCGCCGTAGAGAGTCAGAGGCAGGGCCAGACCGGGGGCTGGGAGTACGTCGTTATCGAGGAGAACGCCAAGATGCCCGTCGGGCTCGCCCCGATGACGCGCAGGCGCAAAATGAGCGAGGAGGTCTTCTTCCCCGAGTCCCTCGCAAACCTCCCCGTCCTCCCCCTCGACGGCTGGCTCGGACGCCTCGGTGGTGCCCTGCGCGCCGCCTCCCCGAAGGGCCCCGAGGCGACGCTCGCGGTAGTCTCCAGCGGCCCCGCCGACCAGTTCTACCTCGACCACAACATCTACGCCGAGGAGATGGAAGCCATCCTCGCAGAGACGAAGGATCTGGAAGTAAACAATGATGGATACCTCGTCTTTAGGCCTGACGGGCGCAGGATAGATGTGATCTACGAGCGCGTCGACGAGGACAAGCTCTACGCCGAGGTGCCGGGGCTGCTCGAGTGCCACGTCCAGGGAAAAGTACACGTGCTCTTTGCTCCAAATTCGGAGATAATAGACGATAAGGGAGTTGGCGCCTTCGTCCCCGAGATGGTGCGTCGTTACCTCGGAGAGGAGCCCCTCATAGAGAACGCAAGGACCTACTCGCTCGCGGTCGAGGAGGAGCGGCGCTACGTCATGGACCACTTCGACGAGCTGGTCGTAAAGAGCCGGGGGGGCTACGGAGGCAAAGAGGTCATGATCGGGCCCGAGGAGTCAAAGGACTCCGTCGAGAGGTTCCGCAGGAAGGTGGAGGAGAACCCGGTCGAGTACGTCGCCCAGGAGATGATAGATTTCTCGACCCACGTCCTCTGCGAGACAGGCGAAGAAGGCTTCATCCTGCGCGACTCCTTCGCCGACTACAGGGTGCTCGTTCTCTCCCCTGACCCAGAGGACCCCGACATCGTCGAGGCGATACCTGGTTCGCTCAGCCGGGTCGCTGCCCCGGGCAAGCACGTCGTCAACATCTCCAGTGGCGGCAAGATGAAAGACACCTGGGTGCTCGGACGATGAACTACGGGGATCTCATAGGGGACGCGTTCAGGATCACGCTCCGCAACCGCTATCTCTGGTTCTTCGGCTTCTTCGCCGGAGGTGCGGGGTCGAACTTCGCCGGCAATATCCCTTCGCAAGCCGGTAACTTCAACCCCGATAACTTCAAGCAGTCGGGCACGGATCTCTCGGGGCTCACGGCCCAACTAGGGCAGGGGGTGCTCGGCAACGTGGTCCTCGTCCTCGGCATCGTACTTATCGTGCTCCTTATCGTGCTCTTCTTCATCCTCATGGCCATAATCTCCCAGGGAGCTTTGGCCGAGAGCGTCGCGGCGATAGACAGGGGCGAGGGACAGCGGTTCGGATCGGCCTTCGGGTCAGGGATGAGGAACTTCTGGCGCGTGCTCGGCTACTACGTGGTGTTCTTCCTGGTCGCGATAGGACTTCTGGTCCTCACAGGGATCCCCGTGGCGATCTTGATCGGGGGCACCTTCGCCACCACCCAGTCGACGGGGGTGCGGGTCTCAGTTGCGGTAATAGTAGGGATCCTGGCGATCCTGTTGCTCATCGTCGTCTTCATCCCCCTCTCGATAATCGCCCAGTACGCCCTGCGGGAGATCGTGGTGCGCCGCGAGCGCGTCCTCGGCTCCGTCGGGAGCGGATACGGGATCTTCCGCCGCAACCTCGGCAGGAGCCTGCTGCTCTGGCTCATCCAGATCGGGCTCTCCATCGGGATCGGGATCGCCTTCATACTGGTGATCCTGATCGTTGGCGCCATCCTGTTTATCCCGACGATCGCGCTCGCCGTCGCTGGCTACTCCACGGCGGCCATCATCGCCGGCGTTATAGCAGGTCTGATCCTGCTTCCACTCCTGCTCGTACTCGCGGGCGCCATAGGCACCTTCTCACACGCCTACTGGACGCTCGCCTACCTGCGGCTGACGACCCCGCCTACTACATCCCCCACCCTGGGATAAGATGGGTCGGCAAACGGCTAGAAAGGCTCGAAAAACATGGCGAAGCTAGACGGCAAGGTCGCGGTGATCACCGGCGCTTCGAGCGGCATCGGTGAGGCGACTGCCGAGGCACTTGCGGCAGAGGGCGCCGCTGTAATCGTCGCAGCGAGGAGGGAAGAGAGGCTCGCCGGCCTCGTCGAGCGCATCGAGGGCGGAGGGGGTAGGGTGCTCGCCGCAGTCTGCGACGTCACCGACGAGAGTCAGGCGCACGGCCTGATCCAGAAGGCCGTAGACGAGTTCGGCCGGATAGACATCCTCGTCAACAACGCGGGCGTAATGCTCCTCTCGAACGTCGGCAAGGGCCTCTCGGACGAGTGGCGCAGGATGTTCGACGTGAACGTGATGGGCCTCCTCTACACCACCGACGCGGCCATAGAGGCGATGAAGCGACGGGGCGGCGGGCACCTCGTCAACATAAGCTCGGTCGCAGGGCGCAAGGTTACCCGCGACTCCAGCGGGGTCTACGCGGGGAGCAAGCACGCCGTGGTCGCCATCTCGGAGGGCCTGAGGCAGGAGCTACTGGAGGATAATATCAGGGTGACCGTGATAGAGCCGGGTGCCGTCGAGACGGAGCTTGCGACCCACATCACCGACGAGGACGCCAGAGAGAGCCTCGGCGGACTCCTGCACCTGGAGATCCTTCAGGCCGAAGACATCGCGAACGCCGTCACCTACGCCGTCACCCAGCCCGAGCGGGTGAGCGTGAACGAGATCCTGATCCGCCCGACCCAGCAGCCCGTCTAGCGGACCCGAACAGGAAGAAGACGCGGTTTGCGAAACTTTTCCGCAAACCGCTCTATCTAGCTACCTCAAGCGGCGGGTGCGTCGCTGTTGTCGTCGGGGGCCGACTCGTCAGCAGGGACTGACTGCTCGTCCCGCTCGGCGGGGATCGTACGCGCCGTGAAGGAAGCAGCGCCCTTCGGGGCCTTGGCCTGGACGACGACCTCATCCCCGGCCTGCAGGTCGGCCACCGACGCCTCCTGGTCGTTGAGCTCGACCTTGGTCTCCGGCGTGACGGCGAGGCTCAACGGCTCACCGCTCGCCACAGCGCCACGGGCGGCCTTGTTGCCGCCTCTCAGGGCGATCTCGAAGGAGCTACCGTCCTCGGCTACCGAAGCCATCTGGCCCTTGAAAACGTATGTTACGGTAGCCGGGCCTTTACCGTTACTCTGACCTTTGCTCGCACCCTTACCGCTGCCAGGTCCCTTGGCCGCCGCGGTGCCTGCAGACATCGCTACGAGCAGTGCGCCCGTCAACGCCAGTAGAAAGATCCTTCTCATAGCTCTCCTTTCGACGGCCCGGCTATCTCGCTCGGAGACCCGTGACTTTGCGTCCCCGCCTCACGACGGGTTTGCCTTTTCGTGGACAAAACGTGTGTACCCCGAAACCATCCTGTTAAATGTGGACACCCAGTACGGTTGTCATGAAAACAACAAGCTTGGACGTCCTGTTCTGTGGTCTCTCCGGAACTCTCGATACGTTAAAAGCCCTGGTTGTTCGGGCCGACTATCTCATCGAGAGTAGAAGCCGTCGAGGGAGCGGGAACCATGGAGCAAGCGGAAGGGCAGCACAGCGGGCGCAAGCTGGTGCTCGGCTTCGATGCCGGATGCATGACGTGTAGTGAGTTGGCGAGGAGGATCGAGGAGCGTGTCGAAGACAGGATCGAGATCCGTAGTCTCAACGATCCTCAGATGGAGCACTGGCGCAGACAGGTTTTTGGAGAGGATGCCCCCTGGGCTCCTACGCTAATCGAGGTCAAAGGTAGTGTAGTCAGGGCCTGGACCGGTGCCCGGATGGGCGCTCGTCTGAGCCGGGCTCTTGGTCCTATTGCGACTTGGCGGGTCATGCAGGATGTTACAGCCGCTCGAAATACGGCCTCGGTCAGCTCGCAAGCTACGCTGGTGACCCACGATTCTCCGAGCTACGGTATCAACAGAGGGCAGTTTATCAAGCGTTTAGGTACTGGGGCATTGGCAGCTAGCCTTACCACCTTGAGTCTCGGTGCTTTCTCACCGAGAGCTTCTGCCACTAGTGCGACCGGAGATGCTGGACACCCTCTGGGAGGCGGCTTTGCTACTGTCGCTGAGAGAAGGCAATTCAACCGGGCTGTGGAGCTACTAGCCCGCCACCTTCGTATCGACAGCAACGGTACACTTCGGATAAGCGACTCTCAAGTATCCAACGCCATTGAAGTCGGAAAAGAGGAAGGGGTACCTCGCAGGATCTTCCGAGAACTTATAACCTCGCTCGACGTTGCCAACGAGCGGATACTCGAAGGCAGTCTCCGCAGTGGTTCACAGCTCATATCTCCCGGTATTGAAGTTGCCAGGCAAGGATCTCGATCGAAGGATCCAGATGCAGTTTACAGTCTGAAGTCGTGCAGGGGCGAAACTAGCAGAACATACCATTGGTGGGGAATACGCATGAAGCTAAACTCCTGTCAAGCCCGCACCCTGATCTACTACTGTACTATAGAGGCCGGCGCCCTCAGCCTTTGCAGCAAGATCTGGGTCATTCCCTGCAGAATCGCTCAGTTCTTGTTGCTCGTTCAATGCGCCACATATCAAAGAGCAGCAGCCCCGGGAAGAGGCATCGTGATCGATAAGAGTTGGGGACTCAAGCTTCCCAGGGTTTACCCGCAATAGCCTGGGCGCAGAGTAATAGCTCTTTTGCGCGGTGCTTCCATTTAGGAAGCGCCGCTGCAAAGGTAAAAGGATCTGGGGCAAAAGCAGCGGACATAGAAGATGAGAGTGTGGGGCACTTTTTACGACGTTCGAGGGAGAATAGGTTCGGGGAGGCGCTGTTGGCGTTTTTGGCTTTTCTTGTAGCGGCTGCCTTCATACTCGTAGGGTTGTGGTCGGATCAAGCGGTGTTTTTCTTTATGGCTGTATCTGTACTGGTAATCGGTTTAGCCGAGGTGCTGAGTGCGCGCTACCACAACCTGGCGCAAACCATAGTGTGGGTGGGACGAGCCGCCATGCTGGCTGCAATACTTTACATACTCATCTTTTTGTTGCCAGGCGAGTGAAACGTTATCAAGTCCACAACTTCGCTGGGACAGCCTATGACAGAGAGGATCGTGAGGGAGCAGATCTTCAATGAGTTGGCTCCTCGTGCTGGTAGGATGCTACTTTCTAGTCGAAACCGCATTCTTCAGGGAGGGGCTCTCCGACAGGCTCGTGTACCTGGCCTTAGGCATCGTCGTCGTGAGCTTCGAGGCGGCCGGCCTCCTGCCGCTAGCCCGGACGGATTCGCCAGACTACTGCGAGTCGGCGGTATCTTGATAATTCTGACCCTGGCCGTACGAGTGGCCCCGCTGATCGGGCTCGCCGTTTGAGGTGCAGACTACCGAAGCTGCCCCTGACACCGAACTATGAGAAAGCATGAGTGTCAAAGACTACTTGTTTCGTGAGCCAGAGCACGGTCGGCGCCACATATTAACGATGATTTCGGGTTGTGTACTGATCGCCTTAGGTTTGCTATACGTCGGGCTACCTCAGATAGTGCACGTTTCGCTAGTCAGCATAGGGATACTAAACCTGTTCCTTGGTGTTGCGGAATTGGCGCCCAGAGACCGGGTACGGCTGGCAGGGACGTTACGGGCGACCGCATACGTGGTCTTCTTGGCGGGCCTGGCGCTTATCGCCATCATGATGCTCTTCGCCAGTGGTTAGCGTCCGTAGCCAACGCGCAGACTCCATGAGCAATCCTCGTGGCTAATCGAAAGTCGCACGTAGTTCCGCAGCCAAGTGGTCGGCCATGTCGTAGAAGAACATATGTCTAATACCTGGCAGGCACCCGTGCTGAGGCCATGCCGCCGGCGTGCTCTTCCTCGGCCTGGAGCAACCTGTTCAGGGACTCGACCGCGACCTCCAGCTGGGCGCGGCGGGGCTCGGTGGTGGTGAGGTATCTCTGCAGGAAGTTGCCCACGGCTATCGAGGGGCGGGTCTTGCCGAAGATAAACCAGGCTTCGGAGATGAGGATGAACTGGAGGATGGCGTAGCCCCACCACGCTATCAGCGGGTCGAGGAGGGCCGCGAGGATTATGTAGAGCAGGATGTTCGTCCCGCAGCGGGGGTGGATGCGGCTGCTGTTCTTGGCGTTCTGGAGCGTCACCTCGCCGTACTTCTCGTAGGCTGCGACGGCCTTGTGTTCGGCCCCGTGGTAGCGCCCGATGGGGGTGAACTTCATGGCGGCGAAGAAGATCAGCAGTATGGGCAGGATCGGGAACTCGGCGAAGAAGGCGAAGAGGCCGCCTAAAGCCCCTTCACCGCTCCCGAGCTGCATCAGGCGCACGAAGAGCCAGAGGACGGCCATCGTGGCCACGAAGAAGAGCAGGCTCCACACGGACCCGAAGAGCTGGGCGAAGACCCTGCCCCAGAGAAAGAGAGAACGTAATATTGGCCAGCCGGAGATGCGTTGTATGGTCGGGTTCGTCGGCCTGCGCAAGGTGGAGGCTTCGACCTTGACGTGGATCTTACCCTTCCTGCGGTAAGCGACGCTCATGTAGTTTGGGCCGAAGAGGTCGAGCCCGTCCCAGCGGGCCATCCCGCCGAAGGTCAGACCTCCCCCGTTTTTCTCCCTTGCGACGTCTTTCGCCACAGTTCTCCCTCTTCTAGGCAAGGATCAGGCCATAAAGGTTAACACGCTGGTCGGGATGGAGACCGTAGCCGAAACCACGTTTCCTCTAGGTGGCCGTCCTGTGGAGCCTGAGGAGACCGCCCTCGCTCTCGAGCTCCCTATCGGTGAGGAACCGCGTGGGGACGCCGCCCCGACGGAACTCCTCGTCCTCCAGCACGGCGAGGTGCAGGGGGAGCGTCGTCTCCATCCCGGAGACGGCGAACTCATCCAGGGCGCGAAGACCGCGGCGTATAGCTGCATCGCGGTCGCGGGCGTGCACGATGAGCTTTGCGAGGAGGGAGTCGTAGTGCGGAGGCACCCTGTAGCCGGCGTAGAGGTGCGAGTCTACCCTGACGCCGGGTCCGCCCGGCGGGTTGTAGACCTCGACGAGCCCGGCCTGGGGCAGGAAGTTGTGGCGCGGGTCCTCGGCGTTGATGCGAAACTCTATCGAGTGTCCGTCGGGGATGAGGGCGTTCTCGGGGACATCCAGGCGCTCTCCGGAGGCTACCTTCAGTTGCTCGGCCACGATATCGACGCCGGAGATCATCTCCGTCACGGGATGCTCGACCTGCAGGCGGGTGTTCATCTCGATAAAGTAGAACTCCCCTTCAGAGTAGACGAACTCCACCGTGCCCGCCCCCTCGTAACCCAGAGCACCGATCAGGTCCGCCGAGGCCGCCATGAGGTCCTCCCTCGCATCCTCGGGCAATCCCGGCGCAGGCGACTCCTCGATGAGCTTCTGGTAGCGGCGCTGGACGGAGCAATCCCTCTCCGGGAAGGTAACAGTCTCGCCGTAAGAGTCGGCGAGGACCTGCACCTCGACGTGCCTGAGGGTTTCGAGGAACTTCTCGACGTAGACCGAGCCGTCGCCGAAGTTGGCCTCCGCCTCCCTGCTCGCGCTGAGGTAGGCCTCCTCGATTCCGGCCTCGTCCTCGACTACGCGCATCCCCTTACCGCCGCCTCCGGCGCTCGCCTTGATGACCAGCGGATAGCCGACCTCGGCACCGACGCGCTTCGCCTCCTGCACGCTCTCGCAGAGGCCGTCAGAGCCAGGGGTTATGGGGACGCCGGCCTCGGCGGCGGCCTCACGGGCCACGGCCTTGTCGCCCATCCTGGCGATGATGCGGGAGGACGGGCCGACGAACGTCAGGCCAACCCTCTCGCAGATCTCGGCGAAGCGGGCGTTCTCGGCGAGGAAACCGTAGCCTGGATGGACGGCGTCAGCGCCCGTGAGCTCGGCGGCGGAGATGATCGCCGGTATGTTCAGGTAGCTGCTCACGGCGGGAGGAGGTCCGATGCACACCGACTCGTCGGCCAGCTCGTGGTGCAGGGAGTCCCTGTCCGCGGTGGAGTAGACGGCGACGCTCCTGACCCCGAGCTCGCGGCAGGCCCGGATTATGCGCAGGGCGATCTCGCCGCGGTTCGCTACGAGGACCTTGCCTATCACTACCGTTCGTCGGGCCGCAGGTAGAAGAGCGGCTGGTCGTACTCGACGCCCGAGGCGTTCTCGGCCAGGACCTCGACGACCTCCCCCGAGACGTCGGCGACGATCTCGTTCATCAGCTTCATCGCTTCGACGATGCAGAGCGTCTGCCCCGCGCTGACGGTGTCCCCCACCTCGACGTAAACCTCCTCGCCGGGCGCGGGCGCCCGGTAGAAGGTCCCGACCACGGGCGAGCGCACCGCGTGCAACCCGTCCATCTCGGGGGAGCTCTCGGGCTCTACGGCCTCCGGGAGGCTCTGGGCCACCGCCTGCGAAGCGGGAGGCGCAGCGGGAGCCTCGGGTCTCGCCTTGACCGAGATCTCTACCTCCCCGTTGCGCACCCGTATCTCACCCACCCCGCTCTCGCGCAAGAGCTCGACGATCTGCTCGACCTCCCGCAACGGCAGCGGACCTCTCCGGTTTTCATCCATCTCTGGCATAGTCAGGGATTCTACACGTCTGCACGTGGGAAAACCCGCACCCGGATGTACAATGCCGAAAGATCGATGACCGAGACCGGGCGCACGAGCATCAACGTCCTCGACCCCAGGGTGGCCCAGCAGGTCGCCGCAGGGGAGGTCGTCGACCGCCCTGCCTCCGTGGTCAAGGAGCTGGTCGAGAACGCCCTCGACGCCGGTGCCTCGCGCATCGAGGTCGAGCTCGGCGACGGGGGCACCTCGCGCATCGTGGTGCGCGACGACGGCTCTGGGATGACCCCTTCGGACGCCAGCCTCTCGGTCCTCAGGCACGCTACGAGCAAGATCCAGAACGTCGAAGACATCGAGGCCGTAACGACCTTGGGCTTCCGCGGTGAGGCACTCCCATCTATAGCGAGCGTCTCATCTCTGTGCCTGACGACCTCGACGGGCGAGGGCGCCGCCACGAAGGTGGTCGTCGAGGGCGGGGCCGAAGCCGAGGTCTCCCCGGCCTCCCACCCGAGAGGGACGACCGTCCTGGTCGACCGTCTCTTCTACAACGTCCCCGCCAGAAGGGCTTTCCTGAAGGGCCCGCGGGCCGAGCGTGCGGCCATAGTGGAGGTAGTCACGCACCTGGCGATAGCCCATCCCACCGTCGCCTTCCGCCTTACGGAGGGGGGGCGCGACTACCTCTCGCTGCCCGAGGCGGGCGACCTCCTCGAGCGACTGGCGCAGATCCTCGGCGTCGCCAAGGCGCGCTCGCTGCGCAGGGTCGAGTACGAGTCGGGGGCTTTCGCGGTCTCTGGCTACGCCGCCCTTCCGAGCCTGACCGAAGGCAGCAGGGCGCACCAGACGATCTCGGTCAACGGCCGCTTCGTCAGGGCCGAGAGCCTCCACCGCGGCCTCGACGACGCATACAGGGCAACCGTACCATCCGGCCGCTACCCGCCCGTGGCCGTCGAGATCACAGCGGACCCCCGCCGCGTGGACGTGAACGTCCATCCCACGAAGCAGGTCGTCCGCTTCTCGGAGGAGAGGGCGGCCCGCGAGGCCGTGGCCGCGGCCATCCGTGTCGCCATCGAGTGGCGTGCACCCGCCCCACCGTCGACCCCGCGGGCGGTGGAGAGGACCTTCACCCAGGATCGCTTCTCCGGCGGGTCCGTGGCCCCGCGTCCACCGGCGGGCTACCCCTCCTACGCCGCCGAGGGAAGCCCCCCGTATACCGCGCCGCCGGCACGGGGTCTGCGGGAGGTGCGCGAACGGCTCTCCGAAGCCTCAAGGCCTCTGGATGAATCACTCGCCGAGGAGCGCGAAGCGTATGGCAATCTTCCAGAGCGCGGCGCGCTTCCGCAGGTCCCGCCTGAAGAATTGCGGGTCATAGGTCAGCTCGCGGCGGGCTACATACTCGTCGAAGAGCCTGAGTCGCTGTGGGTCGTAGACCAGCACGTCGCCCACGAGCGGGCCATCCTCGACAGGCTCCACGACTCGGACAGCCCCGCCACCGTGCAGAGCCTACTCGTTCCCGAAGTCGTGGATCTCTCGCCGGCGGAGGCCGAGCTGGCCGCGGTGAGCCTCGAAGAGCTCTTCGTCTACGGCTTCGAGGCCGAGCCGTTCGGCCCGAGATCTATAAGGGTCACGGCGGTGATCTCCACGCTCGCCGACAGGGATATAGCTGGCGCTTTCAAGGACGCCCTCTCCGCCATCTCGGGTACCGAGCCCGGCCACCGCCGCGAGGACCATATCCTCGCCACCATCGCCTGCCATTCTGCCGTGAAGATGGGCGACAGGCTCTCGCAGTCCGAGATGGAGGCACTCATAAAGAGCTGGCTCACCAGCCGCCTCCCGGCGACGTGCCCGCACGGAAGGTCCATCTGCTACCGCATCGGCCTGAACGAGGTCGCCCGTAAGCTCGACCGCCACTGAGCAGGGAAGTTCACCGCCAAAGCGGATGCGTATACCAGTCTAAGAGGCGGCCATAACGACCCATCGTCCCGTGAAGAGGACGTGGCCGTCGAGTTCTTCGGCGAGCGTCTGGGCTGTGAAGTACCTGCGGTAGATCTCGTACCGAGATCCTCGTCGAGGGACCGTTCCTCCCAGACTTCTCTCCTGCCTTCAGGCTCCCATTCAGGGGTGGGCTCGACCAGGGTCACCTCGCCCGCGACCCTCCTCGCCTCGGAGAGGAAGCGCTCCTTGTCGCCAGGCGCGAGCAGCCCGTAGAAGAAGGAGGCGAAGACCCGATCGAAAGCGCCGTCGCGAAACGGCATCTGAAGGGCTTCGCCCCTTATGAAGTCGGCCCGGGGGACGCGCTCGCGGGCTATCTCAAGCATGGCCTCGCTCTGGTCGAGCCCTGTGACCTCCTGACCGAGATACCTCGTCATAAGCCCCGGCCCGCACGCGACGTCGAGCACCCTCGCCGGTGGCAGGAGCGAGATCGCCATGCAGCAGCCCGGGAAGGTCCTCGGCCGCCTCTTCCCGCGAGGCCCGCCCGTACTCCGGGGCCAGCCTGTCGTAGTACTGCTTCATGCGATCGTGGTAGTCCATAGCTACGTAACATTGTCTCGCGCTTTGCAGGCCTCTTCATCACCCCATGCTCTCGTGCCAGGGTTCCCGGGCAGCGGCGCTGCCGGCACGACGAAGGTAGTTACCGTATAAATACCGCTTGCGACTACGAGACGAGAGAGGACGTTTGGAGCTTACCAGGGATAGGATAGTAGGGGTTCTGGCCGTCGTCGCGGCCGCCTCTATCTGGGGGACGCTAGGGATCTTCGCCAAGATGCTCTACGCCGAAGGCGTCTCCTTCGAGTCGCTGGTCGCCGTGCGGGCCTCTGTCGGGTGGGTTGCCGTCGTACTCTTCGTCCTGGCTACCGGCGGTGCGAAGAGCCTCAGGGTTTCGGGACGGGATCTGGCGTTCCTCGTCCCTCTCGGGCTCGTGGGGATCGGCGTCTTCTATCTGCTCTACTTCTATACCGTTCAGGAGAGCACGGTGGGGACGGCGGCCATATTGCTCTACAGTTCGCCCGCCTTCGTCGTCGTGCTGGCGCGCCTGTTCCTGAAGGAAGCCCTGAACGTAGTCAAGGTGCTCGCGCTCCTCCTGACCGGTTGTGGGATCTTCCTCGTCGCGGGCGCCTACGACCCGGCGAACCTGGAGGTGAGCCCGCCGGTGCTGCTGGCGGGGCTGTTCTCGGGCCTGACCTACGGCCTGTATTCGATCTTCGGCCGTCCCGTAGCCGGCCGTCTCGCCCCCTCCGTCATCCTGAGCTACGCCCTCCTCTTCGGGGCCGTGTTGCTCGTCGTGGCGGCGCTACCCACGCTCGACACGCTCTCCGGTCTCACGCCAGGCTCCTACGCGCTGCTCTTCATGCTCGCCGTGGTGCACACGACGCTCGCGTTCGCGCTCTACACCTTCGGGCTCGGGCGTCTCGGGGCGGGAAGGGCGGCCATATTGGCCACAGTGGAGCCTGTGGTTGCCGGTGCCCTCGGGACGGTGTTGCTCGGGGAGGAGCTTACCTTGCCCAAGTTGGCCGGCGCCGTACTCGTGATCTCCGGCGCCGCGCTGGCCCAGGTTAGGCTTCGGAAGGCTCGCGGCACAGCGGGACGTCCACGCTGAAGAGGTGTTTTTGGCTTTCCTTCGCCAAAGCGGGTACTATGTTGTCCCACGTAAACAGCGTCGATCGAGGGGAACGGCGAGAAATTCGCGCACTCCGAAAGGTTTCTATTGAGGGCTGAATGGAGGATGTCCTCGGCTCAGGAGGATAGAGGAGGAACGCCATGCCTATAGAGTTCAAGGAAGGCGGTTCGGGCTACACCCTTGGGGTCGAGGAGGAGCTCCACATCGTGGACGCGACAACGGGGGAGCTCGTCCAGAAGATCGAGGAGATCATGAGCCGCCTCCCCAAAGAGCTGTGTGAGTTCGTCTCCTACGAGCTGTTCCAATCGGTGATGGAGATCAAAACGCCAACGTGCGCGAACGTAGCCGAGGTCGAGAAGCACCTGCGCGAACTGCGCGGCAGGGTCGGTTCGTGGGCCGCCGCCTGCGGCGCCTCTCTCGCCTCAGCGGGTACCCACCCTTTCAGCCGCTACAGGGACCAGCGTGTCACGGACCAGGAGCGCTACAGGAAAGTTATAGAGACGCTACGCTGGATCGCGCAGCGGGAGGTGATCTTCGGCCAGCACGTCCACGTCGCCGTCCCTGGCCCCGAGGAGGCCATGATCGCCCACAACCGTCTCGCCCAGCAGTCGCCGCTCCTCCTGGCGCTCTCTGCGAACTCCCCCTTCTGGCAGGGGTTCGACACGGGCTTCGAGTCGGCAAGGGTGAAGATCTTCGAGAGCTTCCCGCGCGCCGGCCTCCCCCCCGCCTTCCCCGACTACGAGGCCTTCGAGGGCTACGTCGACCTTATGGTCGAATCTGGCGCGATGGAGGACTACACGTACTGCTGGTGGGACGTAAGGCCGCACCCCAAGATCGGGACTATAGAGCTGAGGGTGCTCGACTCCCAGACTAACCTGCAGTCCACCGTCGCCCTCACCGCCCTGACCCAGTGCCTCGTCGCCCACGCACTCGAGGAGGGCACGCGCGAGCCTTACGACATGCACCTCGCGATGGAGAACAAGTGGCGCGCCTCCAGGTATGGCATGGACGCGGCCTTCTACGACGCGGAAGAGAAGACCACGGTCCCGGCCAGGGAGATGGCCCGCGACCTCATCGAGAGGATGAAACCCCACGCCCAGGACCTCGGCTGCGAGAACGAGCTCGAAGGCGTCCTCGAGATAGTCGAAGGCGGCACCGGCAGCCAGCGCCAGCGCGAGGTCTACGAAGAGAGCGGCGACTTCCTCGACGTCGTCGCCTTCCTCATAGAAGGCACTAGGCCGGCGTTGGCGGAGGAGCAGAGCTGAATTAGCACGCTACGCCCTTCGGGCTTCGCTCGTCAGCAATTCAGCCGAGCGGTAGCACCCGCGCGAGCCCGGGAGAATCTCCGAGAGCCGCTCCACGCGACGGGGCGAGGGCTTGAGCGAACTAAGCTGACAAGCTGAGAGCGAGGCCTTAAAGGCCGAAGCGCGCTGAAAGGCGCCTTTAGAAGGCGCCGTGCTGACTAGCTATTCGAACCCCAGGCTCCAGGCACGGTCGAGATCGTAGTTGGAGTAGGCGCGGAAGGCGACCATGGTCTCGGTACGGGCGACGCCGGGGACCTGGGCTATCTTCTCGGGGACGATCTCGGCGAGGCTCTCGAAGTCGGGGATACGGACCATGACGACGAGGTCGTAGGGACCCGTCACCGAGTAGGCCTCGGTGACGCCATCTATGGCGAGCATCGCCTGGGCCGCCTCCTGGACGCGCTCCCGCTCCGTTCTGACGAGCACTATAGCCGTTACCACGTGTGCTCCTTACATTCCAAACGTCACCGTCCCTGTAAGGGTGTTATTGGAAGTGGTCTTCTCGTACTGGACGGGACCGGCCTCGACGGTGACCTTGGCGGTCTCGTCGAGCTCGCCGGGGATAAACCCTCCGATATCCACGGTCGCCGTCCGCTTGGGTTCTATGCGCGCGATGGTCTTGCTCTTGGACTGACGCTCCGCGCTCGTGTTGAGGATGACCTCGACGTCTACGCCCGTCTCCGTCGCCTCGCCGCCGTTCCCGACGGTCACGGTAAAGTTCGGCTCGTCAGCCCCCGTCAGGGTCACGTTCCCGTTCGCATAAAGGGGTTTGCCGGCGACCTTGACCGAGGTCACCTGCACCCCGTGCAAGACGTCGGGATCGCTCCTCGCCGTAGCCGCCGCTGGGGCCGTGTCGAAGCCGAGCGCCCCGTAGTCCATGAAGGATTGCGGCTCTTCGAGGTAGGCCTGGTCGCTCGTCTGGCCGGCCTTCTCCAGGGAGTGCTTGACGGCGGGGACGTAGAAATTCGCGATGATGCTGTCGCTCGTCCTGTAGTCCTCGACGGCCGTCGCGAGCTCCCCACTAAACCCGCTCGCGTCCCCCGTAGCGGCCTGCGCGAGCCTCTCTGTGGCCTCGTGCCTTATGCCTAATGCCGTGACGACGTAGTGATGGGCGTCCTCGAACTCAGGAGGGATCTCCTCCTGCCTCAGCGCCTGCAGGTATTGCTGCTCCGTCCGGTTCGCCACCTGGGAGAGTGCCTCTTCATCGAGCTTCGCAGGGTCCCCTCCCGCGTTGCTGAGGATGTGCTGGAGCTCCCCTCTGCCCGCGTTGGAGGAGTCGCTCAAGAGGCTGTCCGCGCTCGTTACGTACTTGCGGACCTGGGTAGACTGCTGGGTAGCCACGCAGCCGCGGGCGACGAAGAAGATAAACCCGAAGACGACGATGAGGAGCAGCAGGGAGCCAAGGAGGGTAAGCCAGGCCGGGAGCGTCCTCTGGCGGCGCTTCTTCGGACCGCTGCGGGGTCTCCCGGGACGACCCGACGGTCTCGGACGGCGAGATTTCGGGGCAGCCCTGTGAGATCTACGCTCTATACGAAACCCCCCAAGAATACTTTGTGGGCGAGGGGGGACTCGAACCCCCACGGCCTCTCGGCCACTAGACCCTGAACCTAGCGCGTCTACCAATTCCGCCACTCGCCCGCAGGCCCTCTCCTGGAGACGTCCTGAACTGCGGGGATTGTACCAGGACGTAGGCGCGTAGGCTAACGTGGCCTCGGTCTTTCCGCGGAGCACCACAGGCATCGGGGAGGCTAACCTAGCGGGCCGCACCGGAGGAAAAGAGACCGACGGCTGAAGCCTGTAACCTGAAGCCGCCGACCGGATGGAGGCAATGCCTCAAGTATCAAAGGCTTGTCGTAGGCTATACAATACCCCGGAGCGGTGACGGAGACGCGCTACATCGAAGGACAGGGACGCTACGCGCTGGCCGAGATGGTCGGGCGCGGCGGCTTCGCGACCGTGTGGCGCGCCAGGTCTCTCAGGGGCTCCCTCAGGGGCCGTGACGTGGCCGTCAAGGTCATCCCCGTCTACAGC
This sequence comes from Actinomycetota bacterium, assembly GCA_902812425.1. Classification (GTDB taxonomy): domain Bacteria; phylum Actinomycetota; class Rubrobacteria; order Rubrobacterales; family Rubrobacteraceae; genus Rubrobacter_D. The sequence goes on along the minus strand of CADDZK010000006.1, from coordinate 9,577 downwards.
GCGGGCGAGCGCTCGCGCGCCCTCAGGGAGGGCCAGATCGCCGAGGGCCTCAGGCACAAGAACATCGTGGAGACCCTGGAGGTCATCCCCGGAGACCACGAGATCTACCTCGTAACCGAGTACGTCAAGGGGATGCCGCTCGACGAGGCGGCCAAAGCCTACGACATGGGCGAGATAGTCGACGCCCTCACCCAGATCCTCGAAGCCCTCGTCTATGCCCACGCGCAGGGCATAATCCACCGTGACATAAAGCCGCAGAATGCGCTCGTGGATTCGCGCGGGCGCGTGAAGCTGACGGACTTCGGGGTGGCCTTCAGGGCCGGGGATACGCGCCTCACGAGGGTAGGCTTCGCCGTGGGCACGCCAGGCTACATCGCGCCCGAGATCCTTGACGGCGCCGACCCGACCGCGCTCACCGACATCTACGCCGTCGGTGCGACGGCCCGCACCCTCCTCGCCCACCAGCCCTACGAGCCGCCCCCGCGCCTCAGGGAGTTCGTTGATCGCACCACCTCGCCGAACCCGGCCCACCGCCCGCAGAGCGCGTGGGCCGCCGTCAAGCTCCTCACGGGTAGGAAGGCCCCTTCAGGCAGCGTCTCCGCCGCGGGACTCAAGACGGCCTACAGGCTCTCGGAAGGTTTCAAAGACGGGGCGCTGCGCCTCCTCAACGGCCTGGCGGCGGGCTGGCTCGGATACGTGCTGGCCTCCCAGATGCTGGACGGCGCGCAGGCGGCGGGGATCGCCGCCGGCCTCGGCGTCCTCGCCTACCTCCTGCCGCGCCTCGGCGCCCTCGGGGTCATAGTGGCGCTCGCCGTGTTGCTCATACGCAACGGGACCGGCCTCGGGTTCTCCGCGCTCGTGCCTGTCCTCGGGGGCGTCTGGGTGATGGGCGTCGGTTCGGCGAACGGGGACGTGAGGAGGCTGCCGCTCGGGCCCGCGCTCGCAGTGCCGCTCACCCTCGTAGCCGGACTCGGTGCCGTCCTCGGGGCCGGACTGCCGCTCCTCTTCGGCGCGCTCATGCGGCCTTTAGGGGCGTGCCTCTCGGCGGCGGTTAGCGCCCTCACGGTCCTCTGCTACGAGCTCACGGTCAGCGACGGTGTGTTCTCGGATGGCAATTCCTACGCCGAACTCCCTTTCACTGGGGCCCATCTCTACGCCGTGCCGAGGAGCTTCGGGATAGAACAGATATTGCACCGCGCCCAGTTGATCGTGCACGATTACCCGCAGTTGCTGCTCCTCGTCCTGTTGTGGGCCGCCATAGCCGGGGTCATCTCGCTCTCTGAGTGGGCGGCGAGACCCTTTACGGGCCTCGTCGTCGCGGCGGGCGGAGGGATGCTCGGGTATGCGCTCCTGGTCTCCCCGAAGGCCCCTCCAGGCACCCTCTCTTCGGATATGATTTCGCTCGGCCTCGCGGCTATAATATACGGGGTGCTCAGGTACCTCGTGTCGAGGGCGAGAGGGTAGGTTTTTGGGTTTCCTCAAACACATCGAAAAGCGGATGGAATCGCTGGTTGAAGGCGTCTTCGGAAGGGCCTTCCGGCGCCAGATCCACCCCGTGGAGATCGCCAAAGGCCTCACCAAGCAGATGGATGAGGGCAGGATGGTCTCGATCTCGCGTACCTACGCGCCAAACGACTTCACCATCCACCTCTCGAAGGAGGACACAGAATCCATCCAGGCCTACCAGGCGTCCTTGAAAGACGAGCTGATCCAGTACGCCTCGACGCACGCAGAGAACAAGAACTACCACCTCATGACCCCGCCCAGGATACGCTTCGAGACCGAGGACTCCCTGCGCTTCGGGGAGTTCGGCGTCACGGCCAAGCTGACGGGCGGCGAAGGCCCGCGCGAGAAGGGCGCCCCTCAGGACACCTCGGGCCAGACCCGCATCTTCCGCACGGAGGACTCGACCGGCGGGGCCGTCGACCAGGGAACGGCGGCGATCTCCGCCGATGAGGCCAGGCGTCACGGCCTGGCGCGCGAGATCGTCGAGGTCGTCGTAGGAGATGAGAAGTACCCGCTGGAGGGACGCGGCCCCTGGACCGTCGGCCGCTCGCAGGAGAACGACATCGTGGTAAACGACCCCAACGCTTCGAGGAAGCACGCGCGGATCTCCCGCGCCGACAACGGCTTCGTCGTCGAGGACCTCGGCTCCACGAACGGCACCCTCCTCGACGGCGCCCCCATAGACCGCGAAAGGATCGAAGGCGGCGACGAGCTGACCTTCGGCCAGACTACCGCCCGCTTCATCCGCCGCATAGACTCTCCGGGCGAGGAGTCTGGCGGGAGACACTAGGGGATGATAGATCTCCAGGTGCCGCTGCTGGCGGCGAAGGCGCTGCTCTTGCTTCTGCTCTTCGCCTTTATCTACGCGGTAATGAGCCGGAGCATCGGGGACATCAGGAAGATCCCGGACGACGAGCCCTACGTGCCCGGCCAGGGCCCGAACGGGCGCGGGGCTTACGCGCCCCGTCGCTCCGTCTCCGGGAATCCCGAGCTCGTGGTCGAGGACTCGGAGATCCTGGCCCCAGAGACCCGCTTCGAGCTCAGGGACGGCGAGACGAGCCTCGGGCGCTCCTCGGCCAGCACCATCGTCCTGAAGAGCGACGACTACGCCTCTGGGCGCCACGCGCTGCTCACCAGGCACGGGGGTCTGCTCTACGTTGAGGACCTTGACTCGACGAACGGGACCTTCGTCAACGGGCGCAAGGCCGTTGGCGCAACGCCCCTGAGGAACGGGGACACCGTCAGGGTAGGCTCGACCACCTTCAGGTACGAGGAGTAGTAGGGCGTGCCCTTCCTCGAACTGCAGCCGTTCGGCGTCACCGACGCGGGCAAGGTCCGCCAGAACAACGAGGACGCCCTGCTCGTAGGCGAGGGCGCGGACGAGACGCTCTTCGTCGTCGCCGACGGCATAGGCGGCTTCGAGGCCGGGGAGGTCGCGAGCTCCCTCGCCGTAGACGTGCTCAAAGACCTTCCGCCCGACAAGCCCTTCAAGGCGGCCATAGGAGAGGCGAACCGCAGGATCCTGGCCGCGGGCCGCGGCGACGAGAAGCTCTCGGGGATGGGTACGACCGTGGTCGCCATCCGGTTCGGCGGGACGCAGAGGGAGCCCGTGGCCGAGGTCGCGCACGTCGGGGACTCCCGCGCCTACCTGATGCGCGGCGGCGAGATGAAACCCATAACCGAGGACCACTCGCTCGTCGCCGAGCTCGTGCGCAGCGGCGACCTGACGAGGGATCAGGCCGCAGAGCACCCCCAGAAGAACCTCATCACCCGGGCTTTAGGCGCCGACGAGGAGGTCGACGTCGACACCGCCGTACTTCCCATAGAGGCCGGCGACCGCATACTGCTGTGCTCGGACGGACTCTCCGACATGGTCCCTGAGGTCAGGATCTCGGAGATGCTGGCAGAGTACCCGGGCGACCCCGAGGGGACGGCGCGTAGCCTTCTCTCCGCGGCCCTGGATGCCGGCGGCAACGACAACATCACGGTCGTGGTCGTCGACGTGAAGGAGCAGAGCGCACCTCCGGTGGCTGCGCGAAGCGCCCGCGAGGAACGTGCGGGCGGCACCAGCGAGATGCCGGCGCTTGGGCCTTCGGGACGGAGCCCCGGACGAGGCAAGGGCGGACGTGCGCCGGCCCAGAGCCGCTCGCGGCGGTCTTCCAAGGCCGCGCGCCGGAAGGGTTTCGGGAAGGCGCTGGGGAGGCTCGTGCGGGGGCTCGCTATAATCCTGGTCTTCGTCGTAGCCCTGACGCCCGCGTATCTGTGGGGATCGAGCCGGTACTTCTTCGAGTTCGATCAGGGTGAGGTGGTGGCCTACCGGGGTCTGCCTTACGCCCCATTGGGGATCGAGCTCAACCAGGAGTGGCGCAGGCCGGGCGTCACGGAGTCCGAGATCAAAGAGCCCTACAGGAAGCCCATAGAGAACCACAAGCTCTACACCAGGGATGAGGCCAAGAGGGTCCTCGAGGACCTGGGTAGCTAGGGTGTCTTCACCGTGACCCAGCGCGCCTTCACGCCCATGATCCTGGCGCTGCTCGTGACCACTCTAGGGTTCGCAACCCTCATCTTCGTCCAGGAGGCGGCCAGCCCCCCTCTTATCTACGGCGCTTACTACGCGGGGACCCTCTTCGTGCTCTATCTCGGGGTAAGGATACTCCTGCCCCACTCAGACGTGCTCCTGTTGCCGATAGTAACGCTCCTGACGGGGATCGGGCTGGTCATGATCTTCCGCCTGACCTACGACGTTCAGGGGGCCCAGAACCTCGCGATGACGCAGGCCGTCTGGATCCTTATAGGGAGCGGCACGATGTTCCTGCTCGTGCTGTTCTTTCGCGACTACGACCGCATCTTCGACTACAAGTACCTGCTCGCCATCGCCGCCGTCTTCCTCATCGCATCGACGTTCACACCTTTAGGCTACACGGTCAACGGGGCGCGGCTATGGGTGGACCTCGGCCCGGTCAGCTTCCAGCCCTCGGAGTTCGCCCGCATCGCCCTCGTCGTCTTCTTCGCAGGATACCTGGCAGAGAAACGCGACGTCCTGGCTGCGACGAGCCGCAGCTTCCTCGGGGTCGAGCTGCCCGCGATCAAGTACTTCGGGCCCGTCGCCCTCGTCTGGGCCGCCTCATTGGGTCTTCTGGTCTTCGAGAAGGACCTCGGGTCGAGCCTGCTCTTCTTCGCGGTCCCCCTCTTGATGCTCTACGCCGCGACGGGACGCATCGCCTACATCCTGCTCGGCGGGGTCCTCTTCTCCTTCGGCTCTTTCGTCAGCTTCCTCCTCTTCGCCCACGTGCAGGTGCGGGTGCAGAGCTGGCTCGACCCGTGGAAGGACCCCGACGGGACGGGGTTCCAGATCCTCCAGAGCATCTTCAACATCGCCGACGGCGGCCTGCTCGGTACCGGGCTCGGGGCCGGCTTCGCCCAGACAATCCCCGAGGTAGAGACCGACTTCGTCTTCTCGGCGATAGCCAGCGAACTCGGCCTGCTCGGGGCGACGGCGGTCCTCTTGGCCTTCCTCGCCTTCACCTACAGGGGGACGAAGATAGCCCTGCTCGCCGAGGATGACGCGTCCAAGCTCCTTGCCTTCGGGCTCACCGCCATGTTCGCCCTCCAGACCCTCATCATCGTGGGCGGGGTAACCAAGGCGATCCCGCTCACGGGGATCACGCTCCCCTTCGTCTCCTACGGCGGCTCCTCGGTAGTGGGCAACTTCATCCTGACCGGCCTCCTCCTGCTCGTCTCCGAGAGGGCGGGCAAACGCGAGGCCGAGGGACGTGCGTACAACAGGGATGAGCCCTGGGGGGCTCCTTGAACGCGCACGTAAGGCGCACCTTCTACCTGTTCGTGGCGGGGTTCGTCGGGCTCGTCGTGATGCTCGCCTACTGGCAGGTCTACTCGAGGGAGGCGCTGGCCAACAACCCCCAGAACGGGTTTCAGACCCAGCGGAGCATCTCCTCGCCGAGAGGTTTGATCCTGGCCGGCGACGGTGAGACCGTGCTCGCCAAAAGCGTCAAGCACCACACCCCTACCGGCCCCGTCTACGACCGGGTCTACCCTTTAGGGGCACCGTTCTCGAACGTGGTCGGCTACTGGAGCCCCCGTTACGGGGCGACGGGCATCGAGATCGGCAACAACACAGACCTCTCCAGCGTGGCCGGGGAACCGCAGACCCTCGACGACCTCATAAATCGGGCCACTGGCGGCCCTCAGCCCGGTAACAACGTCGTCCTCACCCTCGATCCCGGTCTCCAGAAGCTCGCCTATCAGGAGCTCCAGGGGAGCTCTACGGGCAGGGGCTCGGTGGTCGCCCTGAACCCCAAGACCGGGGAGATCCTCGCGATGGCCTCCTCCCCCTCCTTCGACCCCAATAACATAGACGAGAACTACCCCAAGATCGCCGCAGACCCTGGCGATCCCCTGATCAACCGCGCGACCCAGAGTCTCTATCCCCCCGGCTCGGTCTTCAAGGTGATAACGGCCGCAGCGGCGCTAGAGTCGGGGGTGAGCCCGCAGGACACCTTCTTCGATAGCGGCGCCTACAAGCTGCCGGGCTACACCGTACACAACTTCCAGGGCGAGCACTTCGGGAAGGTGACCTTCACGAAGGCGCTTGCCTACTCTATCAACGTGGTCTTCGCGAAGATCGCGGTAAACATCGTGGGGGCGAAGGCGCTATCGCAGATGGCCGTCAACTTCGGCTTCGGCGACCCCTACGATGACTTCCCGATACCCGTATCGGGGAGCAGCGTCAACAGCCTCCCACCGGGACAGTGGACGACGGGCACCCTCGCCCAGACGGCCTTCGGCCAGGGAGAGGTGCAGACCAACGCCTTCCAGATGGCGCTCGTCGCTGCGGCCGTCGGCAACGACGGCAAGCTCATGCAGCCCCGCCTCGTGCGCGAGGTACGCTCGCCCGACGGCATCATCCTCGACAAGCCGACCCCGAGCGTCCGCCGGCAGGCGATCCCGGCAGACACGGCCAGAACTCTGAACGAGATGATGCAGCAGGTCATCATCCAGGGCCCGCTGCCCGAGGCCGAGATACCAGGCATGAAGGTCGCAGGGAAGACGGGGACCGCAGAGTCGGGGAACGGAGAACCGCACTCGTGGTGGATCACCTTCGCCCCCGCCGACGACCCGAAGATCGCCATGTGCGTGATGATCGAGAACGGCGGCAGGGCCGACAGGGGCGCGCTGCCCATAGCGGCCCGCCTGATGAAGGCCTACCTCACGGAAGGTGTCTGAATGAGGCAGCTACGTCTATAATGCTACGTTAGTGCAGCAGCTCGTAGACAATCGTTACAGGCTTATGAAGCCCTTGGGCAGCGGCGGTATGGCCGACGTTTACCTGGCCCACGACGACATCCTGGATCGGGACGTGGCCCTGAAGGTCATGAGTACCCGCTACGCGAGCGACGAGGAGTTCGTCGAGCGCTTCAAGCGCGAAGCCCAGAGCGCCGCTGCCCTCTCCCACCCCAACATCGTCTCCATCTTCGATCGCGGCGAGTCCGAGGACGGGACGTACTACATAGCGATGGAGTATTTGCCCGGCGGTACCCTCAAGGACCGCATCCTGAAGCGCGGCGCGCTCCCTGCGCACACGGCCGCCGCCGTGGCGCTGCAGATAGCCGAGGCCCTCAGGGCCGCGCACGAGCGGGATGTGATCCACCGCGACATCAAACCTCACAACATCCTGATCACAGGCTCGGGGGACGTGAAGGTGACGGACTTCGGCATAGCGAGGGCCGCCTCGTCTTCGGCCATGACGCGTACGGGCCACATCCTGGGTACCGCCCACTACATCTCGCCCGAGCAGGCGATGGGCGAGCCCGTCGGTCCCGCGAGCGACCTCTACTCTCTGGGTGTAGTCCTCTACGAGATGCTTACGGGCGAGCTGCCCTTCGACGCCGACACGCCTCTGGGTATAGCGATGAAGCACGTAAACGGGCACCTGCGTCAGCCGAAGGAGTTGAACCCTTCGGTCCCCGACGGCATCAACGCCATAACGCTCAGGCTGCTCGCCAAGGCCCCGGAAGACCGCTACACGAGCGACTCCGAGCTCATAGAAGACCTCGAGCGCGTCTGCGCGGGCCTGGACCCATCGGGCGTCTCCACGGAGATGATGACCCGCGCTATGCCTGTGGCGGCGACCACGCGCCTCAACCGCCCGCTCCCCCCGCAGATGGTGAGCAAGAAACGGCGCGGGGGGGCCGCGCCTCTGCTACTCGCCCTCCTGGTTCTGGCCGCGCTCGCCTGGGCCGGCTACGGCCTGCTTCAGGACAGGCAGGCCGCCCGGCAGGGACCACCGATAGCCGTCCCCCACCTGGTCGGCATGAGCCTGGATGAGGCCAGAAACGAGGTCGGGAACAACTTTGAGATACAGGTCACGGACAGCGTCGACAACGAGAAACCCGTCGACACCATACTGAGCCAGAAACCTAGCACAGGAAAGGCCGAGAAAGGCTCGAAGATCTCGGTCACCGTCGTAGGGAGGCAGGTCGCCGACGTGCCCAACGTCGTCGGAGCCGAGCGTGCGGCGGCGGAGAAGCAACTGAGGGACGCCGGCTTCGAGGTCAAGGTGGACGAGCAGGAGAGCTCCTTCGACGACGAAGGAAAGGTCATGAGCCAGGACCCGGCGAGCGGCGCGCGGGTGGAGGCGGGATCAGGGGTCACCATCAGCGTAGGTACCGGACCGTCGAGCGTGCAGGTCCCAAGGCTCTACGGGAACACCCCGTCGCAGGCGAAGGCGGTACTCGAAGGGACGGGCCTGAAGCTGGGCACCCAGAGCAAGGACTACAACAACGACGTCCCAGAGGGCGCCATCTTCTACCAGAACCCCTCGTCAGGGCAGAGCGTCAAGCCGGGGACCGCGGTCAACGTCACGATCAGCCTGGGTCCCCAGCAGGTCAAGGTTCCCGAGGTCTACGGCCTGAGCCTCGCTGCGGCGCAGACGACCCTCTCGAACGCCGGGCTGAACTCCACCCCCGTCGAGGTTAAGGGCGACGAGGCCGCCGGCACCGCGCTCTCGACGGACCCAGGCGCCGGCGCGATGCTCGACCCAGGCTCCACCGTGACCCTCTACTACAGCGCCGGGCCTCCTCCCGAGACGACTGCCTCGGCTTCTGCCTCGGCTTCTGCAAAACCTGACAAGAAGCAGCCCGACAAAGGCAAGAACCAGGACGCCACGCCAGAGCAGAACGCCACGCCGGAGGGCAGCAACAGCGGCCGTGGCAAAGGCGGACTCCTGCACAACGTAAGGGAGAACGTGCCGAAGAAGGATAATAAAGGCAAGAAAAAATAATGACTCCCGCCCCCCGCCAGGGATCTAAAAACCGCCTCTAAAGAAGCTTGCGCCTCACGTAGTCTCCGAGGGAACTTGCGGCCGTCTCAACTGGAGGGTCCATCTCGACGAAGCTGTGGCGGCCTATGGCGTTCTCCTGCAGCCAGTCCTCTTCGACGGGCTTCCCGTGTCCGAGGTCGTAGCCGGTCTCGAAGTAGAGTGCGCGCAGCCCGCCCGACGGCAACTCGACCACCAGGATGGGGTACTTTCCGGGAGAGTTGGCCCGGATCTTGACCTTTTCGTCAGCCCTATTCTCCTCCATACCCCTGGAGTTTATACGAGCGCCGCACGCAAGAGAAGCCGGAGGGGCCGGGGAGGGGCCGTGATAGAATTGTGGGAGTATGAAGGCGCCATATGACATTCACATTCGTGGAGGGAGTCATCATGTCAGATCCCATACCCAAAGACGTAGGAACTGAGGCCGGAGCCTCAGAGGGAACCGCGGATGAACCCCTGCTCAACAAATTGCCGCCCGACGACCTGCCCGAGGAGTTGCTCCTGGGGCGTCTCGGGAGGCTCGATACCAGGCGCGCGCTCGCCGAGCTCTGCAGGAACGTGCCAGGCCTCGAAGAGGTCCTCCTCCCAAGGGGCATACAGGCCGACGCCCTGACCCGCAAGTCAGGCGGCGGTGCACCGCTCCTCAAGGGTATAGCGCGCAGGATCTCCCACGACGCCGCGGCGTGGGAGATCCTGCGCGCTATACCCTTGAGGAGCGGTGCACCGCCGCCTGAC
>CADDZK010000005.1 GCA_902812425.1 Actinomycetota bacterium | reverse complement strand
AGATAGCAGGAAGGACACCCCATCGGCAGACCGGGCCGGAGTCTCCTCCGGCCCTTCGTCCTGCGCAGGCCTGCGTGAGTGGGCATCGAGGGTGCCAGGTACGCCCTTCTGGTACAGTTGGGGAGTACCCACCCCCTCCACAGCACGGAGGCGGGAAACCTAGAGAGACCGGGAGTATGGATGACCAGGGCGAAGAAGAGGTGTCGGCACAGATGAACATCCGCCAGGCCAACGGGATCGGCAGGGTACACGTGGCTATGCCGGGGATGCGACAGACCTACTGCGGCAGGCCGATAAACGAGGATGATTGGATCACCACATCGAGGGAGGCCAACTGCACAGGATGCGCGAGGGCCGGGGCACCCTTGAAGGAGCCGAGGCGGTAGCAAACCGACCGCGTCATGTCGATGCGACGGGCCGCGTCGTTCGCTACTCCAGCCGGTCGAGCGCGGACCGCAGCAACGTACGCGCGTTCGACAGCATCACCTCCACCGCCTCCTCACTTGAGAGCCCGGCCATATCGGTCAACCATACCAGGGCCTCGATGCCGAGATTGGCGCCGATCCCGTAGACCAACCGCCTGACCTCAGACTGCGGCATTCTCCCGCGCAGCGGAGCCAGAGCATCCTCAACCCATTCGATCCGCCGGCCCACCCGCAGCGGTAGGCTCTCGCCATCCGCAGGTTCACCCTCGAGCGCGAGCCGGAGTTGCGCCCGGTACTCGGGCTCGTGCTCGATGATCCGCCGCGTCAGGTTCTCGGCCATGATCTCGAGCCGAGCCATCGGGTCTTCCGGCGGGTCCTCCCCGAGCAGCGAACGCAGCTCGATCTCAGGAAAGGTCGCAGCCAGCAACGCCCGACTGTTGGGGAAGTAGCGATACGCCGTCGTGCGTCCGATCGAAGCCTCGGCGGCCGACGCCTCGATCGTGGGAGTTATCCCCCTCGCCAGTAGCTGCCTGGCCGCGGAGATCAAAGCCTCCCTCGTGCGAGCCTTCTGACTGGTGCGCCCCGTATGTAAATATGGAACGTCCATGTCCATTATAGTATCATCTTTTCCTTGTTGAACTAACATATCCATCATGGTACACTAAGTCCCATCAAAAGTTATGTACGCCAAAGGTGGGAGAGAGGAGAGAGCGATGAGCGATGCGGCGATCATCCGGGCGGCTGGTGAGGGAGAGCGGCTCTGGTTTGCCGGTGGAGGCGTGCACGTCTGGAAGGCGACCGCTGAGGAGACCGGCGGAGCATTCCTCCTGTTCGAGGATCGGATGCCAAAAGGAAAGACGACGCCGCTCCACACCCACCCGCACGAGGACGAGACCTTCATCGTGCTCGAGGGAGAGATCCTGGTGCACGTCGAAGGGGTCGAGCATCCGGTCGGCCCTGGCGGTGTCGCAGTGGTTCCGCGCGGCACCAGGCATGCGTTCTTGGTGATCTCGGAGATGGCGCGAATTCTCGCGCTGCAGACGCCCGGAAGCGGCGAGGCCTTTTACAGGGACGCTAGCGAGCCGTCGACCGACGAGACCGACGCGGTGAGGCCGGCGGACTTCGATCGCCTCCGGGCGGCTGCGGAGCGCAATCCCAGCTGCATAGAGATCCTCGGTCCACCACCGTTCGAGGCGGCGAACGAAGTCGCCGCGAGGGCTGAAGCCTAGAGTCGGCTGGCGGAGGATCTAGGCGGCACCCGTGTGCCTGAGATACCTGGCGGGCTTGTTCTAAGACGCACCGTTTGGAATGACCATAGGCTTGACGTTCGCCGGGTCCTCTCGGCTCGCCTGGAGGGCTTCCTCGGTCTCTGCCAATCCGTAGTGGCTGGTCACCATGGCGTCGAGGTCGACCTTGCCTGATGCGGCGAGGTCTATGGCTACCGGATACGTGTTCGCGTAGCGGAACGTGCCCGTCAGCGTGATCTCCCGCGTCTGGATGAACGCGAGCGGCACGCTCGTCTCTTCGTTCGGGCCCATCCCCACGACCACCGCGAAGCCCGCCGGCCTGAGGCAGCGGATGCCGTCGCCTAAAGCGCGTTCGTTGCCAGAGCATTCGATCAGGACGTCGGCTTCTATACCTGCCTCATCCAGTGGTTCATCGGCCACGTTCAGGGCGCGCGTCGCGCCGAGGCGGCGGGCGATATCGAGGCGTGCGTCCGCGACGTCGGTTACGGTAACCGACGTCGCGCCCTGGGCGAAGGCTACCTGCATCGCGAGCAGTCCTATCGGGCCTGCTCCGGTAACGAGGACGTGGTCTCCCGCCGTCACGTTCCCCTTCTTGCAGGCCCAGATCCCGACCGACAGAGGCTCCATAAGCGCGCCCGCGTTGTCAGAGAGCTCGTCGGGCAGAGCATACGCGAAGTCCTCGTTGATGCTCACGTAGTTGGTGAAGGCGCCGTCGATGGGAGGCGTTGCGAAAAAGCGCACGTTCGGGCACAGGTTGTAGCGTCCGGCGCGGCACTCGCGGCAGGTCCCGTCGGGGACGCCCGGCTCGAGGGTTACGCGCTCGCCGACCTCGTGTTTCGTCGCGCCCTCCCCGAGGGCGACTACGGTTCCCATCGACTCGTGGCCGAGGATGAGGGGCTCCCTGACGACGAAAGTTCCTATACGCCCCTCTTCGTAATAGTGAACGTCCGAGCCGCAGACACCGACGGCCCGAACCTCGACGAGGACCTCCTTAAGCCCAGGTTCAGGGACGGGTACCTCTTCCAGCCTGACGTCGTGCGTCCCGTACATTATGGCCGCTTTGTTTTGCATGGGGATCCTTTCTTGGTCTTCTCTTGTGCCCTACTCTCCCTTCACCGCCCCGAGCGTCAGGCCCCTAACGAGCCAGCGGCGGACGGCGAGACCGACGACCACCATTGGCAGCACCACCACCGTGCCGATCGCGGTCAGCTTGCCCCAGTCGATCCCGGTCTGGGTGAGCAGTTGCGCGGCGGCGATCGGTATGGTCTGGCTGCTCGGACCGCTAAAGGTCTGCGCGAAAGCGTAATCGTTCCAGGAGAAGATGAGGCAGAGGATCGCGGTGGTCACGATCCCCGGCGTCACCAGAGGCAGCGCGACGCGCCAGAAGGCCTGAAACCTCGTCGCCCCGTCTATCATCGCCGCCTCCTCGAGCGAGACTGGTAGATCGGCGAAAAAGGCGTTCATAAGCCAGATCGCGAAGGGGAGGTTGAAGGTGAGGTAGGCGATGATGAGCCCCGCTATGGAGTCGAGCAGATTAAGGGTACGGAAGATCATGTACAGGGGCACTATCACGGCCGCGATCGGCGCCATCCTGGTGCTGATGATCCAGAAGGACAGGTGCTGTTTGCCGCGAAAGTGCGAACGTGCGAGCCCGTAGCCAGCCAGACAGGCTAGCGCGACGGAGATTATCGTCGAGATGCCCGAGGCCAGCAGGCTGTTCTTGACGTAGCCCCACAGGCTGTTGCCTCCCAGAAAGAGGCCCTTGTAGTGTTCGAAGGTGGGCGCGAAGACCACCTTCGGCGTGGTCGCGAGGAGGTCATCGGCGGACTTGAACGACGAGAGCACCATCCAGACGATCGGCACGAGCGTCCAGATCAAAGCCAGCGCCAAAAGTCCGTAGAGTACTACCTGTCTTGCCCACGTGCGACCGCCTCTCTTGGTCATCTCGCGAGCCCCTGACGCGCCAGCATTCGCAGGAACAGGTTGGCGACCAGGATCGAGAAAGCGAGCATGCTGAGCCCGATCGCAGCGGCGTAGCCCAGATCGAAGAAGCGGAAGGCGGTCTCGTAGAGTCGGATCGGGATGATCTTCGTCGAGTCGGCCGGCCCGCCGTTGGTCGTTATGAAGATTATGTCGAAGTACCTGATGGCGTCCATAGAGCGGATGAGTAAGGCCACGATTACGATGCCAGAGATCAACGGCAGAACGATGAGGCGCAATCTCTGCCAATAGTTGGCGCCGTCCACTCTCGCCGCCTCCAGCACCTCGTCCGGCATCGACGCGAGACCGGCGAGGACGATGATCGTGACCAGCGGCGTCCACTCCCAGACGTCCATCAAGATGACGGCAACGAGGGCCGGCCCCTTGCTACCGAGGATGTTCTGGGTGTAGAGACCCGTCGTGTTGAGCACCCAGGCGTAGAGCCCGTAGGTAGGGTCGACCAGAAAGCGACCGAGCAGACCGACTATAACCGGGGCTATGAACATAGGCATAAGGAGCAGCGAGATCGCCAGGTTCTTGCCCCAGATGAGCTCGTGTACGAGCAGGGCGACGGCGATGCCGATGGCCATCTCCAGTCCAACGGTGGCGACGAAGTAGATCGCGCTGATCCCCCAACTCGAGCGCACGTCGGGGTCGGTAAAGAGGTTTGTCCAGTTCTCAAGCCCTACCCAATCGAACGAGAGGCCCCCGATCGGCGACACGTCGTTGAAGCTCATCCAGACGATGAACAGGAAAGGGAAGATCGAGAGGGCGGCGAGGAGCAGCAGGGCGGGCAGCATCATTCTGGCACCGAACGACGGCCTCATCAAGAGACGACCCAGCCTGCTACCCTTCTGCGTCCGAGCGGTGCTCATAGTGCTCAGGCCGATCCGATAGCCCGGTCGAAGCCCTCCTTCGCATCCTTCATCGCCTGCTCCGGTGACTTATCGCCGGCCAGCATCTTCGAGACCTCGGTGAAGATGATGGTGTCGCACTTGTTCCACTCTTTGATCTTGGGGCGCAGGCCTATGTTCTGGGGCTCCCATGCCTTGAACACCGCGTCCGCCGTGAGCATGTTCGGCGCGTTCGAAGGTCGTTTCTCCGCTTTCTTGACGTCAGGCATATGGTAGACCGACTGCCGCGTGGGGGTGCCTCCTCCCGCCTTGCTGAAGAGTTCCATACGCTGGCTATTGGGTGAGGTCGCCCATACCAAAAAGAGCCACGCCGCCCTCTGCTCGTCGTCGGAGGCGCTGTTGTTTATGCCGATTCCGGTCCCCCCGTACATGTCGGAGGTCCTCGCCGGACCTTTGGGTAGCTTCGCGTACCCGACTTTGCCGCCCAGCTTCGAGGTCTCGATCCCGGCCGCGAACTCGTGCCAGTTGGGCGTCATCGCGATCTCATTGCCTGCCCTGAAGGCCTCGTCTACGCCGCTCCAATCCCAGCTCGTGCTCCCCGGGTGTGCGATGCCGAGCAGCTTGTTGTAGAAGTCCGCCCCTTCGAGCGACTTCGGTTGATCGAGCAGCGCTGGACCCGGATCGTCGCTTCCGAGCCTCCCTACCTTATTGCCGTTGTTGAAGTAGTCGCCGCCGTACGCCCAGAGGATGTTCGAGAAGTCGCACATGAGTGAGTCGTACTGCTTGGCCTGATGACCCGTGCCGTACTTCACCTCGCTCGCGTTGTCGTTGAACCACTTGGCGATCTGATAGTACTGGTCCCAGGTCGAGGAATCCGAGGGCATCGGATCGAAGCCGAGGTCCTGCTTCATCTGGTCGCCGTACTTCTCGAACAGGTCCTTGCGGTACATCCAGATCATCGTCGGAGCGTCGTAGGGCAGCGCGTACAGCGTCTCGTTGTCGACGAACTTGCCCGCAGCATCTAGCTGGGCTGGTATGAAATCCCCAGGGCCTTTGGGTATCGACGGGAGGCTGTCGTCATCGTCGAAATCGTTGAGTTCCGCGAGCCCCTGGTAGTACGGAGCGAGAACCTGATAGGGATCAGCATAGATTATCTGGTACTGACCCTTCCCGGAGCCGAAGTCGAGCGCGACTTTCTCCACCAGCGCGCCCAGCTCCATCTGCGTGACTTTTACGTCGATGCCGGTGAGATCCTTGAACGGTTTGAGGTTCGCTGCGATCGCCGCCGTCGGCGGGGTGTTCTCCGAGATGAAGTTGAGCGTCGTGCCCTTGTACTGCTTCCACATGCCGCCGGAGGAGGAAGAGCTCTGGCTCGACTCCCCACCGCAGCCGGCGAGCCCGAGTAAAGAGGCTCCTGCCAGCCCGGCTCCCGACATCTTCAAGAAATCCCGACGGCTCAACCCACCCGAAATTCGCATCTTCCCTGACCCCGCCCTTCTCTAGGTTTCCTGATACCCCTTGTCGATTCGTATTCTAGCAAGATGGGCGGACGAGGACTCTGCGAGTATTGCGCCTGCGCAGGCTGTGGATGTACCCTTGGCAGGGCTACGTCTGCCTCTCCGGAAGGAAGGGAACTCATGAACGCAGGTGAGAGCGGCCCGGCTTCGATAGCGGAGGCGTTCGTCCGCAACGCACAGCGCGCGCCGGAGAGGCTCTGCCTGCGCTTTGAGGGGGAGGAGATCTCCTATCACCGTATGCGCGGGCGGGCCGAAAACTTCGGAGCAGCCCTGGCGGCCTGGGGACTTCGAGCCGGCGAGCGCGTCGCGCTCTTTCTCGGCAATCACCCTGATCTGCTGGCCGCCTACCTTGGGACGCACCTGGCAGGAGGCGTCGTCGTCCCCGTGAACACCCAGTACCGCAGGGGCGAGCTCGGGCACATCTTCGGGGACTCAGGGGTACGTCTGTGCCTGACCGATGAGGAGAGAAAGCCCGAACTGGACCGCGCAGAGTTGCCCGAGCTGGAGTCGGTCATCCAGACCGGCCCCGAACTCGAAGACTTTCTCGGGAGTGGAGGCGCGGTCTCTGCGGAGATGCCGCGAGGCGAGGATCTGGCCGTGATCGCCTACACTTCTGGGACGACGGGGCGCAGCAAGGGTGCGATGCTCCTTCACAGCAACCTCGTCGCCAACGCGGAGGCGGTGTGTACGGCCTGGCACTGGACGGCGGAAGACATCCTGCTCCTGGCCCTGCCGCTCTTCCACACGCACGGCCTCATGGTAGGGGCGCACGGCACCTTCTATACGGGGGCCAGCGCCGAACTGCACCGCAGGTTCGACGCCGCTCGGGTCTACGATGCGCTGCTGGATGGAAGGGTCACGATGTTCTTCGGGGTACCGACCATGTACACGCGTCTCCTGCGGGAAGCTGCGGGACGGGGCGAGCGCCCGCGGCCGATCCGGCTGTACGTCTCTGGTAGCGCGCCCCTGAGCCCCCAGGCCTTCGACGAGTTCGAGCGCCGCTTCGGGGAGCGTATCCTGGAGCGCTACGGTATGACGGAGACGATCATGAACCTCACCAACCCCTACGAGGGCGAGCGCAGACCCGGCACCGTAGGACGACCTTTCCCTGGCCAGGAGGCGCGGGTCGTCGACGTCAAGACGCGCGAGCCTCTGCCTGACGGTGAGATCGGGGAGATCGAGGTCCGCGGGCCGCACGTCTTCCCCGGCTACTGGAGGAGGCCAGACGCCACGGAGGAGAGCTTCGACGAGGACGACTGGTTCGCCACGGGGGATCTCGGCTGCGTCGGCGAAGACGGCTACTTCACCATAAGCGGACGGGCCAAAGAACTCATAATCAGCGGCGGCTACAATGTCTACCCCCGCGAGGTCGAGGAGGTGATCGAAGGTTGCCCCGGCGTCTCGGAGGTGGCCGTCGTAGGTCTACCTGACCCCGAGTTCGGTGAACGCGTCGTCGCCGCCGTGGTACGCGAGGACCCCGACCTCACAGCCGAGAAGGTGACGGGCTTCTGCCGCGAGGACCTCGCCGGATACAAGAAGCCCCGTCAGGTAGTGTTCGTCGAGGAGTTGCCGCGCAACGCGCTCGGTAAGGTGCTCAAGCACAAGGTAAGGGAAGAGCTCAGCGAGCCGGAGGAGTAGGATTTGGACGCCACGCAAGCCACGCGCGACGTAGTAAGAGAGATGGCCGCCGCAATGGAGGAGCACAGGCGGTACCTGACGAAGCTGGACTCGGAGATCGGGGACGGCGACCACGGCAACAATATGCACCGCGGCTTCCAGGCCGCCCTGGAACGTCTGGAAGGTGCCGATGCCTCCACCCCTGCTGACGTATTGAAGGCCGTCTCTATGGCCCTTATCGGCAAGGTCGGGGGGGCTGCGGGCCCGCTCTACGGCACGGCCTTCCTGCGCGCCTCATCGGCGCTCGGAGAGAAGGAGGAGGTCTCCGCCGAAGACGCCGCAGAGGCGCTCGAGGCGGCCCTCGGCGGTGTCAAGCAGCGCGGCAAGGCTGAGGTGGGGGACAAGACGATAATCGACGCCCTCGAGCCTGCGGTCGAGGCGGCGAAGGAGGCCGCGGGTGAAGGGAGCGTGGCCGGGGTCTTTCGGGCCGCCGCGGAGGCGGCGAAGGAGGGGGCCGAGTCGACGGTGCCGCTCACGGCGAGGAGGGGGAGATCCAGCTACCTAGGGGCGAGGGCCGAAGGACACCAGGACCCAGGGGCGACCTCTACGTATCTCCTCCTCGACGCCGCGGCGCGTACCCTCGAAGGTTCCTCCTGATGGTCGGTATCGTGCTCGTCTCGCACAGCCCGAAGATCGCCGAGGGCACCGCTGATCTGGTCCTGCAGATGGCCGGGGAGGTCGAGATCTCCGCCGTCGGGGGCGACGCAGAAGGAGGCTTCGGTACGGACGTGGAGAGGATAGAGGCCGCAATTAAAGACCTCGAAGCAGACGAGGTGCTCGTGTTCATGGACCTCGGCAGCGCCGTCCTCTCTGCGGAGACCGTCCTGGAGATGCTCTCCCCTGAGGACAGGGAGAGGGTCAGGCTGGTGGACGCGCCCTTCATCGAGGGGGCCTTCGCCGCGGGGGTCATAGCCTCGACCGGCTCAGACGCCGACGAGTGCGTGGAGGCGGCGATGGAGGCACGCACGGAGCCGAAGCTGCAGGAGGGGTAGCGGGTCTCCCGCATGGCTGGATCAAGAGACCACGTGGACGTATGGGACGGGCTCTCTGAGCCCTGGCGCGCGTGCGTACAGCTGGCCTGGGAGGCTTACCTTGCGGGCTCGCTGCCGATAGGGGCCGTCGTGGCCGATGCGCAGGGCAACGTCCTCTCGCGGGGGAGGAACCGCATCCACGAGAGATCGGGCGAGGACGGCTTCCTCTTCGGGCACAGGCTGGCCCACGCCGAGATCAACGCCCTCATCAGGCTGGACTACGACCGCTACGACCCCGCCACTTGCGCCCTCTACACGACCACGGAGCCCTGTCCACTCTGCGCCGGGGCGGCGCGCATGTCGGATCTGGGGGAACTGAGGTACGCCGCGAGGGACCCCTGGGGTGGCTCCGCGGCGATGTTCGAGACTGTGCCCTACCTCAGGCGCGGCAACGTCAGGGTCGTAGGACCCGCGGACGGCCATCTGGAGGAGATCCTGGTGGCGTTGCAGGTAGAGCGTTTCCTGCACCTGAAGCCGGGGATTCTCGAGCGCTTCCTCGCGACGTACGAGTCTGTGATGCCGAACGCGGTCAGGGCGGGCCTCGATCTGTACCGCTCTGGTACCCTGAAGGAGATGGACGTGGTCGAGGCCGCGGTGCGGGTCGTGGACCAGGAGCTACGGACCGTCGCGTAGTTATATTGTCGTCCCGGGCCGTCGGGACGTGGAGATGGAAGGAGCTGTCGTGACCCGCCAGATTCCTGAAGACATTGGAGATCACAGGTTCGACCTCATCGTGATCGGGGCCGGCATCAACGGCGCGGGCATCGCCCGCGACGCGGCCATGCGCGGCCTCGACGTGTTGCTCCTCGACAAGGGTGACATCTCGGCGGGCACGACCCAGTGGGCGACGCGCCTCATCCACGGTGGCCTGCGCTACCTAGAGTACTACGAGATCCATCTCGTGCGCGAGTCGCTCGCCGAGCGCGAGAAGCTCCTGCACATCGCGCCGCACCTCGTAAAACCCTTGCGCTTCGTCGTACCGATCTACGAGAGGAGCAAGCGCGGTCCGGGCATGATCAGGCTCGGCATGATCGGCTACGACGCCCTCTCTTTCGACAAGTCCGTCCCGAACCACAAGATGCTCTCCCGGGAAGAGGCGCTTGAGCACTACCCCGGCCTCAACCCGGAAGGCCTGCTCGGCGCGGCGACCTACTACGACGGCCAGGTCGAGTACGCGGAGAGGATAGCCGTGGAGAACGCGATCTCGGCGCGCGAGCACGGCACGACCGTACTGACCTACGCCGAGGTGAAGCGTCTCCTCTTCGACGAGGACGGAGGGCTGCCCAGCGTGAGCGGCGTCGAGTTCGAGGATCATCTCGGTGGCGGAACCTACACGGCCCACGCGCCCGTGACCGTCAACGTCGCAGGACCCTGGGTGGACAGGGTGCTCTCCGGCTCGGGCGAGTTCGGGGTCGACGAGGCCCCCGAAGGGGAAGAAGGGCATCCTGATCAGATGATCGGGGGCACCAAGGGGTCGCACCTGATCGTCGACCCCTTCCCCGGCGCCCCTAGCGACGCCCTCTACGTCGAGGCCCGCAGGGACGGCAGGCCCTACTTCATCGTCCCGTGGAACGGCAGGTACCTCATCGGCACCACTGACTTCCGCTACAAGGACGACCTCGACTACGTCTCCGCCGACGACGACGAGATCTCCTACCTCCTCGAAGAGACGAACGCCGTGATCCCCGATGCCAACCTGACGCGCGACGACGTGCTCTATACCTACTCGGGCGTGAGGCCGCTCCCCTTCAAGCCGGAGGGCTCGGAGAGCTCGATAACCCGCAGCCACGTCGTCTACGACCACGCGACGGGCAAGTCGGCTGCGGGCGGGCGCCTCACCGTCGAGGGGGCAGGACCCAGGGCCGACGGGCTGATCTCCATCGTCGGCGGCAAGCTGACCACCTACCGTAACCTCGGTCGCCAGACGGTCGATGTAGTGTTCAAGAAGCTTGGCCGCCAGGCCCCGAGGAGCCGCACCGACAAGGTCCCCCTGCCTGGCGGAGCCACGCAGGACTTCGCCGCCTTCTCCGCAGACTTCAAGGCGACGAGCGGCCTGACGGACGAGCTGGCCGAGAGGCTCCTCAAGGTCTACGGCGTCCTCGCGCCCGAGGTGCTCGAGATAGCGGGCGAAGATCCCTCGTTGCGCCTCCCGCTCTCCCCGTCACCGACCGTCGAGAACGGAATCATAGGGGCTGAGGTCATCTACGCCTTCGAGCGCGAGATGGCCCAGACCCTCGCCGACGTGCTGCTGCGGCGCACGATGGCCGGGCTCGGTCCCAGGGTCGGACTCGACGTGGACGAGGCCGCGGCCGAGGTCGCCGTGAAGCACCTCGGCTGGAACGAGGAGCGCGCGGAAAGAGAGGTCGAGGACTACCGCAAGTATATCGAGCGCTACAGGCCCAAAGAGATGCGCGAGCGAGAGGCCGCCGGCGCTTAAGCCCTGGCGTCTCCGTGACTTCTGGTTCACGTTTAGCCGGGGGGTGCGAGGGTACATTCTCCGTGCAGGTCCTGTGAAATCCACAAGGAGGTCACGACAAGCATGGAGACCAATCGCGGCAGCGAGGGCATCCTCTCGGAAGCGATGGCCGAGAAGCGTGAGGCCATCGTCGAGTTGCTCAAGCAGGCTTACTTTATGGAGCTCGAGACGGTGATGAACTACGTCACCAACTCCATAAACCCCGACGGCGTGAGGGCCCAGGAGGTCAAGGAGAACATAGAGGAAGACATCCAGGAAGAGCTCACCCACGCGCAGCAGTTCGCGGCCCGTATCAAGGAGCTCTACGGGGTGGTGCCAGGCTCGATGGAGTTCAAGGCCTCCCAGGACAAGCTGCAGCCGCCGGAGGACCAGATCGACGTCGTCCACGTCATAAAGGGCGTCATAGACGCCGAGGACGGCGCCATCCAGCACTACACGCGCATCGTCGAGGAGACCGAGGAGGTTGACCCCGTAACGCAGGACATGGTCATAGAGATACTGCACGACGAGCAGGGGCACAGGCGCCTCTTCGAGGGTTTCCTGCGCGAGTACGAGGCGGAGGGCCTGGCTTAGAGCCTAACGTCAGAGAAGCGTCTGCAAAGAGGCCCGACTTTGGTCTTCGGGCCTCTTCGCGTAGTGTACATTTGTGTGAATACACGGCTGCGGTATAATCCGGCCCGTAACGCGATGGACGAACCTCACGCTAAACGCCACCGACGAAAACCCCGCGGCCTAGACGCCGGTGGGCACGCGTAGAAGTGCCAGAGCCCCTCTTATCCTGGTTTAACCTTTTTTTGGCCCTCGTGCTCGTGGGCCTGAACGCATTCTTCGTCGCCGCCGAGTTCGCGCTGGTACGCGTGCGGGAGTCACGCATCGTGCAGCTCGAGCAGGAAGGCAGCACGCGCGCCGCCGTCGTACACGAGACGCTGCGCGACCTCGACTCGTATCTCTCCGTCTGCCAGGTCGGGATCACGGTGGCCTCCCTGGGACTTGGTTGGGTCGGCGAGCCAGCGGTCTCGCACCTGCTTCGCCCCGTCTTCGAGTTCGTCGGGATAACCAGCGAGCGGATAGTGGGGATCATCTCGGTCGTCCTCGGCTTCTCAGCTATAACCTACGCCCACCTCGTCTTCGGGGAGCAGGCGCCCAAGTACTTCTCCATCCAGAAAGCCGAGAGGGTGGCGCTCTGGATCAGCCGCCCCCTCAACCTGTTCAGGCTCGTGCTCAACCCGGTGACCTGGGTGGTCAACGCCTCGACCAACTTCGTTTTGAGGCCCTGGGGCATCAGGCTCGGGGAGGAGATGGAGGCCCACTCCGAGGAGGAGCTGAGGATCATGATCTCCTCGTCTACGGCCTCGGGCGTCCTCGAACCCGAGGAGCGCGAGTACCTGAACAACGTCTTCGACTTCGGTGACAGGGTAGCGCGTGAGATCATGGTCCCGAGGCCTGATATCGAGGCGCTGCCTAGCGACGCCCCGCTCTCAGACCTGGTTGACGCTGCGGCCTACGGGCGCTACACGCGCTATCCCGTCTACGAGGAGGACCTGGATCACGTCCTCGGCGCGGTGCACGTCAAGGACCTCTTCCGCGCGGCCCGCGAGAACCCGGACGATTTCGATATAAGGCCCCTGATCAGACCTTGCCTCGTCGTCCCGGAGAACAAGCGCATCGAGGAGATCCTGAAGGAGTTCCAGAGCCGTACGCTGCAGATGGCCATAGTCATCGACGAGTGGGGGAGCGTCGAGGGGCTCATCACCATCGAGGACGTCCTGGAGGAGATAGTCGGGGAGATACAGGACGAGTTCGACGAGGGCGAGCCCGCCATCGAGCAGGTGAGCGACGACCTCTACGCCGTGGACGGACGCATCCCCATTATCGACGTGAACGAGCGTTTCGAGATCGACCTTCCCCACGAGGACTTCGACACCATAGGCGGCTTCGTCCTCGGTTCCCTCGGTCGTCCCCCCGAAGCCGGCGATACGGTCGAGGCCGACGGCGTCATCCTCCAGGTGAAGAGCGTCGACGGCCCCCGCGTCTCGATGCTCACCCTCAGGCGCAACGAAGACTCCTAGAGGGATACGACCCTCTCCTCGGGGATAAGGAGCACCGAACCTCGATTATTTCCGGGGGCGCTGTTTGTGCCGGGTACGCCTTCTTAGCAACGTCGAATCGCCCCTGCTAACATTTCACGGTCGAAAACTACTGGCTAGAACGGCGGGCACTTTGGAGACGGAGCACGACATCGCGGCCTTGACGGGCGGGGCTATGGCCTCTATCTGGTCGTGGGTTCAGGGGAAGATCCCGCCTGGCGTCGAGGTCTTCGACGCCCATGCCCACATCGGGGCCGACGTCGACGGCCGTACGATGACCGCGGACGGGATGCGCGACCGTATGGAGGCCGCGGGGGTGAAGAGGAGCATCGTCTTCCCCCTGAACGACCCGAACGCCCGCGACGATTACTCGGGGCCGAACGACGTCGTCTGGAACGCCTACGAGGAGCACCCTGGCTTCTTCGTACCTTTCTTCCGCCTCAACCCGCACCTCGACTACGACAGGGAGTTCGCGCGCTGCGTCGAGCGCGGTTTCATGGGCTTAAAGCTCCATCCCGTCTCGCAGCAGTTCGAGCTCGACGACCCGAGGGTGGTGCGGCTCTTCGGGATGGCGGCCGAGATCGACCTCCCCGTCCTCATCCATGCGGGCTTCGCCATGCAGCGCGTCGTGGAGCCGCTGTTGCCGACCGTCGAGGCGCACCCCGAGCTGCGTTTGATCCTCGGCCACTCGGCGATGGTCGAGGTGCTCGATGCGGCCTACGCCTTCGAGGGACATCCGAACGTGATCTTCGAGACCTCGGTCGTGCGGGCGAAGGATCTCTACGAGCTGTTCTGCTCCGTCGACCCTTCACGCATCTCCTACGGGTCGGATATACCCTACGGCGACCTGCCGTCTACGCTGCACGCCACCCTCGCAGCCGCACAGGCCGCGGGGGTCCCCGACGAAGCCCTGCCCGGCATATTGTCCGGGAACATCAGGCGGTGGTTCCCGTGAAGGCGGGGGAGAGGGTCGACGTGGCCCTGAGGACGGCGCACCTGCTCAGGATCAACAGCTACATGGACATCGCGATCCTCGCGATGTGGACTATGAGCCCAAGGGTCGACACGATGCTCGGCATGGTCGAAGCTAGCCTGCGCGGCGAGAGCCCTGGAGGCAAGGACGAGGAGCCGCTCCGGAAGGTGCGCGCCCTCGTGAGGGAGGGGCGCGAGTACCTGGCGGGCGGCGAGTTCTCCGTTGCGATGGGCCGTATGCGCGTCGCCCACGACATCCTGGCCCTCCGTATCATCAGCCTCTCCGGTGAGTAGAGCGGACGCCGGCCTGCCCGAGGATGTCGCGCTCGCAGCCGTCAGGCGCGGCGCGCTCGTCGAGAGCGTGCACCGCGGACGACTCGCCGTCTGCGACCCGGCGGGCAACCTCATCGATGCCGCAGGCGACCCCGAAGCCTACGTCTACCCTCGTTCTGCGGCCAAGCCCTTCCAGGCGCTCCCGCTCGTCCTCTCCGGAGCCGCAGATGACTTCGGGCTCACGCAGAGAGAGCTCGCCGTAGCCTGCGCCTCGCACAACGCGGAGGAACCCCACCTCGCCGCAGTACGCTCGATCCTGGAGAAGGCTGGCCTGACCGAGGACGACCTGCAGAGCGGCGCCCACCCGCCGCTGTACGGGCCAGCGGCCAAGGAGCTGCTCTGTAGCGGCGAGGAACCGCGCCCGATCCACGGCAACTGCTCGGGCAAGCACGCTGGCATGCTCGCGGTCTGCGTCCACGAGGGCTACGAGACGGCCACCTACCGCGACCCCGACCACCCGCTCCAGCGCCGCATACTCGGGCTCATCGCCGAGATCTGCAACCTGCGGGAGGACGAGGTGCTCGTGGCGGGCGACAACTGCGGCGTCCCGGCCTTCGCCCTGCCGCTTTGGAGCTTCGCCACGGGTCTCGCCCGCATCGCCACCGGCGAGGAGCTTTCGGACGAGCTCTCTGCTGCTGCGCTCCGTATAGGGGATGCGATGCGCGGATACCCGTTCATGGTCGCGGGGACGGGACGGTTCGATACGGAGCTCATGGGCTCCACTGACCTCCTCGTCAAAGGTGGGGCCGAGGCCGTGCTCGCCGTTGGAAGCCGGGAAGGCTGGGGCATGGCGCTGAAGATCTCAGACGGCGCCGAGAGGGCTGTGCGTCCAGCGGGGCTCGCCGCGCTCGAAGCCAGGGGCGTGGAGGTGCCTAAGGCGGTCTCCACCACGCGCGGCCTGCACGGGGAGGCGGTGGGTGAGATCGGGCCGCTGATCTAGGCCCGAGAGTGTTAGAATTTTTGGACCAACTTTAACGGGCGATGAGGCTCGCCCTCGACCGCGAGAAGTCGCTGATGGCCTCTACGGCGGACCTTCGGGTTCGGGTAGAGGTATTTTTGTGGCCAGTCGTAGCGCGATGGAGGAGCGTCTTGGTTTGAAGCGACGAGACTCGGAGACGGACCCCAGGGGTACGAAGGTCGTGGCCCAGGCCACCCTTCGCCTGCGATCGGAGCTTGAGTGCGAGCGGGTCATCCGGCTGGCGCACGGCCGCGGCGTGGCCACTGCGACGGCCTACCGGGGACCTGAGGGCGACTCACCGATCTTCGTTATGCTCCTCGACGAGGCAGAGGAGCTCGAGCGCTTCCTCCCCGAGTTGCGGCAGGCGTCGCCCGAGGTCCCCGTCTCCGTGATCCGGGAGGAGGTCGAGCACGTCTCTCCCGACGACTTCCTCGTGGGCGGCGTGCTGCGCCCAAGACCGTTCAGGGCCGAGGCCGGGCACCTCGGCTGGGTCTTCGCCGGCGGCGCTCTGGGGGCGGGTGCGCGTTTGCTGATCGAGTCGGTCGCAGACCGCGTGAGCCCGCTGCACGCGGCCTTCCCGTGGGGGACGATGCTCGTGAACGTCATCGGCTCCTTCGCTATAGCCGTCCTCGGGGCGTTGCTCTTCGAGCGGTTTATGGAGGAGCGGGAGAGGATGTTCTGGGTGCTCGGGTTCCTCGGCTCGTTCACGACGTTCAGCTCGTACGTCCTGCAGACGACAGAGAGCTGGACCGTCTCGCCGTTCCTCGGCGCACTCTACGGGGGTGGGAGCGTCCTGCTCGGGTTACTTGCTGCGCTGCTTGGCTTGCGGCTAACGAGAGCCCTCATCTAGTGACTTTCGCGGCGCTAACCGTCGTCGGAGCCGGCCTCGGCGCGGTCTTCAGGTACGTGCTCGGCGGCCTCGTCAACCACAGGATGGGTCCCGAGTTCCCGTGGGGAACGCTCGCCGTCAACATCCTCGGCTGCTTTGCTCTCGGCTTCCTCGAAGGCGTCGCCCCGCACGACGAGTTCCTGCTCTTCGTGTTGGGGAAGGGGCTTATCGCGGGCTTCACAACTTTCTCGACGCTCATGCTCGAGACGCTGAACCTGGCGCGCGCCCGCGAGCACGACAGGGCCTTCTTCAACGTCGTCGGCAGCCTGGCCCTCGGCCTCGCGGCCCTGCTCTTCGGCGTCTACCTCGGGTCCGCGGCGTGAGACGCGCGAGGAGGGTGCGCATCTTCGTCGGCGAGGACGAGCGCTACCAGGGGAGGCCGCTCTTCGAGGCCATCGTGCTCGCCGCAAAAGAGAGCGGACTCGCAGGGGCGACGGTCTTCAAGGGCTTCATGGGCTACGCCCCGCACGCCGACATAGCCACCGCAGGCATCCTCAGGCTCGCCGAGAACCTCCCCGTGGTCGTCGACATCGTGGACTCGGAGGAGCGGATCGAAGAATTTTTGCCCTTCCTCAGGAGGGCTGTCAGAACGGGGATAGTGCTCTCCTCGCCGGTCGAGGCCGAGCAGGTGGTCCCTGAAGGAACCGAGGAGCTTTGAGCGGCCCTGCTTCGGGCACGCGCGCCAGGATCTACCTGCGCGACTCCGACGTCTTTGAGGGGCGCCAGGCTCACGCCGTAATCTACTCTGCCTTTGTGGACGCCGGCGTGCGCGACGTCTCGGTACACCACGGGATCATGGGCTTCGACCGCTCCTCCGGCGTGCTCTCCTCGCGTCCCCTTCACTTTCACGCCGACCTGCCTGCGGTGGTCGAGGCCGTCGGCCGCAGGGAGGACGTAGAGGCCGCGCTGCCTGAGGTCAGGCGCGTCCTGGCGCGGGGCCTCATCACCCTGACAGACGTACAGATCTACGAGCCGGGCTAGAGGCGCCAACCAGACGCTACAATCACAGAAGGTATGAACTACACGGAGCTCGACTGGAGATGGGCCATCCTCCTCGGCATCGCCCTGCGGGACGGTCTTCTGGAGGAGGTCGCCGAAGAGGCGCGCTCGGCTGCGGAGGTCGCCGTGGAGCTCGGCCTCGACGCGCGGGCCGTTTACGTGGTGCTCTGTGCGCTCTGCGAGCTCGGGGTGCTGGACGAGAAGGAGGGAGCTTTCCGGTTGCGGGAGGAGCACAGGGGGCCGCTTCTGGAGCCGTATCACCCCGACTACGCGGGTGGCAGCGTAGTCCATCGCTTCGAGTTGATCGGGAGCTGGAGCCGGATCGGGGAGATCCTGAAGACGGGGGAGCCCATCGAGGACAGGACCTCTTCGGACTTCGGCGGCACGGCGACGTTCATCCAGTCCATGAGAAGGGGGGCACGCGCCGGTGCCGAGTCGGTCGCTGAGGCGGTGTTGTCGCGGCTGCCCGGCGATGCACGCATACTCGACGTCGGGGGAGGACCGGGTACGAACGCCGAGGCGTTCGCGAGGGCGGGGGCGCGGGTTACCGTCTTCGACAGGCCCGAGGTGATCGAACTCATGCAAGGCGAGCTCCTCAAGGCAGGTATCGGCACGGCGGCAGGGGACATGAACGAGACCCTGCCAGGGGGGCCCTTCGACGCCATCTACTTCGGCAACACCTCGCACATGTACGGCCCCGAGGAGAACAAGGCGCTCTTCGAGAGGATGCGACGCTCGCTCGTCCCGGGCGGGCTCCTCGTTGTCAGGGAGTTCGTGCGCGGGATGAGCGAGGACGCCGCCCTCTTCGCCGTGAACATGCTCGTCCTGACCGCGGGCGGAGGAACTTACACCGCCGATGAGTACGAAAGCTGGCTTAGGGGAGCCGGCTTCGAGGGTGTCGAGTTCGCACGCGTGCCTGGGAGGGGGACCCACCTGATCTTCGCCCGCAGCCCGCAATAGACCGATACTACAACTTTGCCGCCGGCGGCTATAGCATACGCCCATGAGGCTCACGACGGAGATCCTCGAAGCGTGCTACAGGGCAGGCGCCTTCCCGATGGCGGACGCCTACGGGCGCATCGACTTCTACCGCTCGGACCCGCGCAGCGTGCTCGAGTTCGATGATTTGCACGTCTCCCGCTCGCTAGGACGTGTGATCCGCAAAGGGACCTACGAAGTGCGCGTGGACGAAGACTTCGAGGGTGTCGTGCGGGCGTGCGCAGAGAGGGAGGAGACCTGGATCAACGCCGAGATCGTCGAGGCTTATACGAGGCTGCACCTCGCAGGCAAGGCGCACAGCGTCGAGGCTTACGCGCGAGGCGAGCTAGCCGGAGGACTCTACGGCGTCACTTTAGGCGGGGCTTTCATGGGAGAGTCGATGTTCACCCGCATGAGGGACGCCTCCAAAGTCTGTTTCGTCTATCTCGTCGAGCGCCTGAAGAACCGCGGGTACGAGTTGCTCGACTGCCAGATCCAGAACCCCCACCTCGCGAGCCTCGGGGCGCGGGAGATCCCTGAGCGCGAGTACCTGAGGCGCCTGGACCACGCCCTGTGCCTGCCACGCACCTTTGTCTGAACTTTCGGGTCCCGCTGACCTCGTTGCGCACCGCGCTGCCGGATGATAGCGTGGGCACGAAGCATGCCTCACTGGAGAGGACGAGCGTGCGGCGAAGCGCCGGTAGCACCGGAGGTACTCTGAGGAGAGGCTGGCCTCGTTACCAGGGCCCTGAGTCCAGAGGACGCTTCCGACCCCCCATCTTCGCCTACCGTCACGACGGCGACCCGGATAAGACGGGCTGCGCTATAACCTGCGGAACGTTCTACGCCTCCGCCGTAGTTACCTACCCGGCGGGTTACGAGGGCGACTACTTCTTCGCCGACTTTTGCAACGGTTGGATCCGCCGCTACGATCCCGCCGCAGACAGGGCGTCTCCTTCCCCGTCGACCTACAGGTCGGACCTGAGGGGGACCTCTACTACCTCGAGCGCGGGAGGGGCTCTGTAGGCAAGATCGGCTACACCCCTTAACATCGCGCCGAAACAGGGATAGTGTCTGGCTTCGTGCAAAACCAGGCGTGGTAAGCTAGCCCCATGGAAATAAGACATATCAACATCGAGTGGAGACCCGAGCTCGAGCGGCCCGTCCTCATCGCGGGCTTCACGGGCTGGAACGACGCCGCCGACGCGGCGAGCGTCGCTGTCGGAGCCCTGGCCAGCTCGTGGGAGGCTCGTCGTTTCGGCAACTTCGACGGCGAAGAGTTCTTCGACTTCCAGACCACGCGGCCCCAGGTCAAGCTGGTCGACGGCGTTACGCGTGAGATCGAATGGCCCGAGAACGTGCTCTCGGCGACGGAGTCGAGGCTCGAAGCCGCGGGCGGACGCGGGGGGATCCTGCTGACCGGACCCGAGCCGAACTTCCGGTGGCGTACGTTCTCCGCCGCGGTCGTCGAGCTTGCCAAGGAGTTGAACGTCGAGCTCGTGGTGACGATGGGCGCCCTGCTCGCCGACGTGCCCCATTCGCGCCCCGTCGCGGTCGCTGCCAACTCCCAGGACCCGGCCCTCGTCGAGAACCTCGGGCTCTCCGCCTCGCGCTACGAGGGACCTACGGGCATCACGGGCGTCCTGCACAGCGTCTGCGCCGACGGTGGCCTGCCCTCCGTGAGCTTCTGGGCCTCGGTCCCGCACTACCTGCCCGCCGTCCCCTCGGCTCCTGCGGCCCTCGCTCTCCTTGAGAAGCTCTCCGGGCTGCTCGGCATGGACGTGGATACCGCCGAACTCGAGAGCACGGCCAAGACCTACCAGGAGCAGGTCTCCGTAGCGGTCTCGCAGGACTCGGATCTCGCCTCCTACGTCAGGATGCTCGAAGAACGCTTCGACTCACAGGCGGATCAGGGGCCGCGCAACCTGCCATCGGGCGACGAACTGGCCCAGGAACTCGAAGGCTTCCTGCGCGAGCAGCGCCGCGACGAAGAATGACTCTGAGACGTCTCTGCAATCGGGACGTCGATGCTAGGGCCTACCACGGCAAGTTGCGCTAATTCACGGTCGTGGCTCGTGAAAACTCGGAGGTGTCGCCGGTACTCTGATTCGTCGCCGTCGTGGCCACAACCTGTCCCCTCGGGACCTTCTTCGTTGTTATGAAGGTGAAAGCGGCGCTGCCGCTTGCGTCGGTTGTGACGCTCTCCTGACCCAGGAACCTCTTGCCCTCCCCGAAACCTGAAGCATCCGCCGCAGGGCTGCTGAAGAACTGGGCGTTGTAGGTCACGCCAGCTTCGCTCGTCAGCGTCCCCCTGATGATAGTAACCCTCCTTCTCTGTCCCTCTATGCGCCTGGTAGTGAGCCTGGCTGAGGTGATCTCAGGGAAGTTCTGGAGGTGGTTTGGTCCGTCGTCAGAGTCCGGGGGAGGGGTAAGGTCGTTCTGGGTGACCCCGGCTGGGTCGTTGGGGGCGAAACGGAGCTCGATCCCGAGCGCGGCGTTGTCGTAGATGGAGTTGGAGAGAATGCGGTTGCCCGTAGCGGGGTCGGGGTCACTCCCGATGGGGTTACCCGGATCGTGGTAGTAGCGAACCTCGACGCCGTCGTCGCCGTTGCCTGAGATGACGTTGCCCGCGCCTGCCGCATTTCCTCCGATGAAATTGTTGTCCGCGTCGGATTGGATGGACACTCCGTCGTTGCCGTTGGCCAGGATGGCGCCGCGGGCGGCGCCGATGCCTATGTAGTTGCCCTGCACCCTGTTGCCCGTAGCCCCGGTGTAGATGATCCAGACACCGAAAGTGAAGTTGCCTGAGATGACGTTGCGTTCTGCTGCGGTCGTCCCGCCAATGGTGTTCCTGGGTGAGGCCTGGATAATCACGCCGTTATTGTTGCCGAGCGGATCTGTGCCATTGGCCTCGGTGCCAATGTAGTTGCCAATAACCCGGTTGCCCCCGTTGGCGCTATTGAACTGGATGCCGGCTCCGTTGCCTGAGATGACGTTGCGAGCCGCAGGGAGCGTGCCTCCGATCGTGTTTTCGTCGCCTTGGACCACCACGCCGATGTTGTTGCTCAGGTTGGCACCCGAGGCGTCGGTACCGACGAAGTCGCCCGTAACCTGGTTATCCGCGGCGCTGGCGCCCAGGAAGATGCCGTTCTCCCAGTTGCTTAAGATGAGACCCTTTATCGTGCTATTGTCAGCCTCGATCTTGAGCCCGTTCCCTGCGTCGGCCCCGTTAAGCTCTATCTTCAGCACCGCGTCGTCGCCAACGGACAAGCTGTTCGGCCTGGCGTCGCCGGTGGTGCCATCCCCTTGTGTGTAGCCGTTGATGAGTACCGGGTCGGTGATCGTTGGTAGAGCCGGAGACGGGTTGATCGTCTGCACCCCGCTTCCCGGGATGTTGAAGTTGACGGTATCCGTGCCGGAGACGACATTGGACTCCTGGATAGCCGCTCTCAGGGTGCACTGGTTCTGGGGTGTGGTGGTATCCACGTCGCACTTACCATCGGTAAGGTCTGCATCATTTTCGTCGCCCGTGGAGTTGATGGTGAATGTGGTAGAAGCGTAGGCTAGATGGGCGCCAGCACCCACCATCAGCGAGATCACGATCATCATCACCAACATGAGCATAGCTTTTACCGAATAATCCGGGCAGTCTTTCGTCATGCGCTACTTCTCCTCGTTTGTCCAGGCGGGAGAACGAGGGATAACACCCGCCCTGCATACGTAGCAACCGTAGCTTACGACTGCAGGCACATCGGCGCATCCCCCATATGGCGTATCTTTGAGACGGTTATGCCGGGCAGAGGCGAATCCCTCTGAGGATCTGATATGGCTCGTAGCCTGCCGTCTTTAGATCTCTAATAAATCAGCGCCAGCACGAAGACGACGACGCTCGTGAGCCCGAGCATCCCCTGTATGGCGGCCGAGGCCAGGTAGCCGACGAGGACGCCGCCCGCCGCCCGTGAGGCGCGGCGCCAGTCGCGTCGCTCGGGTTCTTCGGTTCCCCGCCGTTCGCGCCTCAGGTACTCTCCGAGGAAGACGCCCGCGATGGTGCCGACGATGAGGCCGAAGAGAGAGCCGACGCCGGCGAGCAGCAGGCCCACCAGCGCGCCCACGATGCCGCCTACTGCTCCACCCACGGTGCCCCAGTTGCTCGCCCCGAAGCGCCGGGCGCCGTAGGAGGTGGCGGCGAAGTCTGCGACGAAAGCTATCGCGGCGAACACGAAGAGAACCGTGAGTGCCACAGCCCCGACGGTCTTGAAGTCAGTGAGGAGACCGTAGAGCAAGGCTGAAAGGAAGATCAAGGGCACGCCAGGCAGGCCGGGCAAGGCGCTTCCGAGGAGCCCGACGGCCATCACGACGAGGGTGAGGACGAGCAGCGGTCCTTCCACGTCGTTCATGTTTTAGGACGAGATCAGGGGTAGTGTCTTCTTGTCCTTCTTCAGGGCGGCATTGAGGCTTCCGGACCTGTAG
Organism: Actinomycetota bacterium; assembly: GCA_902812425.1. Classification (GTDB taxonomy): domain Bacteria; phylum Actinomycetota; class Rubrobacteria; order Rubrobacterales; family Rubrobacteraceae; genus Rubrobacter_D. The sequence goes on along the minus strand of CADDZK010000005.1, from coordinate 7,494 downwards.
CCGGCGAGGTCGAGGGTGACGTAGAGGAAGCCTGCGTCGAGGAGCTCGGCGGAGATCTCCTCGCGCATGGCGAAGGCCCTTTCGAGCTCCTCTGGACCGACCTCGAGGCGGGCTATCTCCCCGTGGTGCCTGACGCGGACCTGCCTGAAGCCTTCCCTGCGCAGGAACTCCTCCGCGCGCGCGACCTGGGAGAGCTTCTCGGGGGTGATCTCCTGTCCGTAAGGGAAGCGGCTGGAGAGGCACGCGAGCGCCGGCTTGTCCCACGTCGGCAGACCGAGGTACTTCGCCATCTCTCGCACCTCGGCCTTGGTCATCCCTGCTTCGGAGAGCACGGAGACGACCCCCAGTTCCCTGGCGGCCTTCCTGCCGGGACGGTAATCGCCCTCGTCGTCCTTGTTCGCCCCGTCGACGACGCAGGCGTAGCCTCTATCCTCGGCGAGCTTCGACAGGTCCGAGTAGAGCGTGCTCTTGCAGAAGTAGCAGCGGTTCGTCGGGTTGCTAGCGTAGTTCGGGTCGTCGAGCTCGCGGGTGTTCACGACGAGGTGCTCAACGCCAAGGGATTCGGCGAACTCTCGCGCGAGATCCAGCTCCGAAGGCAGGTAGGTCTCGTTGTTCGACGTTACGGCGAGAACCATGTCTTTCGGGAGCGCCCGCGCCGCCACGGCGAGGGCGAGGGAGGAGTCCACCCCGCCCGAGAAGGCGACGAGCGCGCTCCCGTAGGGGGCGATGATCTGCTCTAGCTCAGCGAGCCTCTTCTGCAGGGTCACGGCGGGGTTCATCTAAACGTCCTCTCTAGCTCCGCGTTCTGAGAGCCAGCCTACGACCTCTTCGGCGTTCCTGCCAGGCGGGAACACCGGATAGAAGACGTGCCGGATCTCTCCTTCCTCGATGATCATGGTCAGGCGCTTTATGAGGGTCATACCATCTGCCTCGAACGTCGGCAGGTTCAGTGCTCGGGCGAACTCTAGCTTCTCATCGCTCAACAACCCGAAGGGGAGGTGTAGCCTCTCTGCGGCCTCGCGCTGGTAAGCACTATCCTGGGTACTGAGGCCGAAGACCCTCGCACCAAGCTCCTCTAGCTCGGCGTGGTGGTCGCGGAAGGCGCACGACTGGGGGGTGCAACCGCGGGCGCCCGGGATATCGTCCCATCCTGCCGGTAGCTCCTCGTCCGGCCTCCCAGTACGCGGGTAGCAGTACACGACGGTCGTCCCTGTGAGCGCCGAGAGGTCCACGAGATCCCCGGCCGTGGACATCAGGGATACTGAAGGGAGCCGCATGCCCGGCAGGTGGTCGCTGGCGCCGTCGTCCGTCGGGACGGGTATACCCTCGGGCACTGTGTACAGGTTATCGCCCTCTGCCATCAGGCTCTCTCCAAAACTACGGCGGCGTTGTGGCCGCCGACGCCGAGATTGGCGCAGAGGGCGGCTTCGAGGTCGGGCACCTCGCGCGGCTCATCCACGACGTAGTCGAGGTCGGCGCAGCCCTCTGCGACCTTCGTGAGGTTTCTCATCGGGGGGATGGTACGTTCCTTGATCGCGAGGGCGCAGATCGCCGTCTCGACGGCGCCCGTCGCGCCTAAGGAGTGGCCCAGGGTGGATTTGGTCGCCGAGACCTTGACGTTGGGGTTGATCTCGGCCATCGCCTGCGACTCGGGGCCGTCGCCTGCGACGGTACCAGTGCCGTGGGGGTTTATGTAGCCGATCTGCTCCCCTTCGAGGCCAGCGTTCTCGACGGCGAGCTGCATCGCCCGTCTGATGCCGAGGCCCTTCGGGTCGGGGTCCGTGAGGTTGTAGGCGTCTGTAGTGCGCCCTACGCCGGTGATCTTCGCGTAGGGCTCGGAGCCGCGGCCCTCTACGGATTCGGCGCTCTCGAGGACCAGCACCGCCGAGGCTTCCCCGATGAGGAAGCCAGAGTGGTCCACGTCGTATGGCCTGCACGCCCCTTCGGGGTCGTCGTTGCGCCGGCTCATCGCGCGCATCGCTATGAACCCGGCGACGATCACGGGGGTGAGGGAAGCCTCCGAGGCGCCGCAGAGCACGACCTCGGCGTCGCCGCGTCTGATCAGGTCGTACCCGAGGCCCACCATGTCCGTGCCGCAGGTGCAGGCGAGCGCGCCCGTGATCGAAGGTCCCTGTACGCCTAGCTGGATGCCGACGTGGGCTGCGGCGGAGTTGGGCATGATCTTGGTGACGGAGAAGGGGTTTACGCGGGAGGGTCCCCTGTTGTCTATGGTCGCCTGGGTCGTCTCCATGCTGGTGACGCCACCGATGCCGCTGCCGAGGATCAGGCCCACCCGCTCGGGGTTCTGGTTGAGCAGGTCCCACGCGGCGGCGTCTTCCAGGGCGAGCTTGGCCGAGGCGAGGCCCATCTGCCCGAAGCGGTCCGTCCGCGCCGCGACTTTCCTATCCATGAAGCTCTCGGGGTCGAAGTCCGTGCACTCCGCGGCGATCCTCACGTCGAAGCCCTCGGGGTCGAAGAGGGTTATGGGGCCGGCCCCGCTCTCGTTCGCCAGGAGCGAGCTCCAGAACTTCTTGCGCCCGACCCCGACGGGGGTGACCACCCCGATCCCTGTTATATAAGCCTCCGGGCGCCTGTCCGCCATCTCGCCCCCTAGCAAAGGTAAGGTCTATCGAACTACGAATCTTAGCATCACAGGCCCTTCGCGACTCCTGCGCGACGGGTCATACGGGTATGCAGTGCCGAAAGGGCATACACCTTTAGGGATGGCTCCTGTGCTATAACCCTCCAGGATGAGCCGGGGTAGCGAGCATTGATCTTCTACGTCGCGACGGCACTCTTTCTCGCGAACTTCGCGCTGGGAGTGCTGGTGCAGCTTCGCATCGTGGATACGAAGCCTTTCCGCTGGCTGCATCACGCCCTGTTCTTCGCCGTCTTCGCCTCGGCGGCCCTCGCGGCCGGCGTCGGATTCATCGAGGGCGCGCCCTACCGCTGGGCGCTCGTCCCCGTTCTTTTTCTCTTCGCCGTGCTGCCCCGCATACGGGCGGGCACGCCCGGACACGCCGCGCTCGCCGGTGGCGCCCTGATCCTCTACGCCACAGGATGCGTATGGATGCTTTAGGAGGCTGACGCTTGGATTTCCTGGAGGTCCTTAAACGACGCAAGACGACGAACGGTCCCTTCCTGCCCGACCCCGTGAAGCCTGAGCACCAGCGCCTGCTCGTCGAGGTCGCGGCGATGGCCCCTTCCCACTTCAATAGCCAGCCCTGGCGCTTCGTGCTCGTGGACGACCGCGAGACCATCGATGAGGTCGCCAGGATAAGCGGGGAGAGCATGACGCGTCTGCTCGAAGAGGGCACGTTCTGGAAGCGCTACCGCCCGTACTTCCGTTTCTCGGAGGCCGAGATGGAGGAGAAGCGCGACGGCATCCACTTCGACCAGATGCCTGCCGTACTCAAGCCCTTCTCGCGCCAGATCTTCTCGAATACCGGCCAGGCCGTGATGAACCGCTTCGGCGTCCCGAGGACCCTGGGCGAGGACAACCGCAAGCTCGTCGCAGGATCTCCGCTCCTTCTGGCGGTCCTCCTCGACAAGACGGAGTATCGCCCTGGCGAACTTTCGGGCTTCTACTCCATCTTCGGGATGGGGGCCGCCGTCGAGAACATCTGGCTAACGACGACCGAGCTCGGCATGGGCATCCAGTTCGTCTCGACGCCGATGGAGATCCCCGAGAACTGGGAGCGTCTCAAGAGGCTACTCAAGGTCCCGGACGACCTCGAACTTATGGCCGTCTACAGGCTCGGGTACGTCCCGAAGGAGCAGCGGCGCCCGACGATAGACTGGTCGAGCCGCCAGCGCAAGCGCCTCTCGCAGTACGTCTTCCGCAACACCTGCGAGAACCCCGAACCAGATCAGGATCTCACGACCCGGACGGGGGAAAGTTGAGCGGGAACCCGAAGATACTCTCGGTGGCGACGGCTCTGCCGCCGCACCGCATCGGCCAGGAGGAGGCGAAGACCTTCGCCAGGAGCATGTTCTCGCGCACCCACGGCGACTTCGAGCGCCTGCTCCCTATCTTCGACAACGTCCACGTCGAGAACCGCTACTTCTGCGTGCCCGTGGAGTGGTTCGAGAGGGACCACAGCTTCCCCGAGAAGAACGCCCTCTACGTCGAACACGCCCTCGACCTCTCCGAGAAGGCCGCAAGAAGGGCGCTCGACAGGGTAGGGGCCGCGCCTTCGGAGGTTGGTGCGATCTTCTTCGTCTCGACGACGGGACTATCGACCCCTTCTCTGGACTCGAAGTTGATCTTCCGCCTCGGCCTCTCGGAGCACACGCGGCGCGTCCCGATCTGGGGCCTCGGTTGCTCCGCCGGCGCCTCGGGTATAGCGCGCGCCGCCGAACACGCGCGCCTGTATCCAGACCAGCTGGTCCTCCTCGTCGCCGTCGAGCTCTCGGGCCTCACGTTCCAGCGCGGCGACCGCTCGAAGAGCAACCTGATCTCGACGAGCCTCTTCTCCGACGGCGCCGCCGCCGTTCTACTCGGAGGCGCCACGGGTCCCGAAATACTCGGAAGCTATAGCACGACCTGGCCAGAGACCGAAGACGTGATGGGCTGGGAGCTGGTCGAGACGGGCCTGAAGGTGCAGCTCTCGAAGAGCGTCCCCACGATCGTGCGCGAGAGGTTCCGCGACAACCTGGAGGACGCCTGCTACTCTCTCGGCCTCGACTTCGACGAGATCGAACATTTCGTACTCCATCCCGGCGGCTCGAAGGTTCTCGACGCGTTCGAGGAGGTGCTCGGGCTCGAAGCGGGCGGTCTCGTTACGAGCAGGGACGTGCTGCGCGAGTGCGGCAATATGTCGAGCGTCACGGTCCTCTTCATCCTCGAACGCTTCCTCGAGGCAAAGGAGTTCACGGAAGGCGACCTCGGTGTGCTCTCGGCCATGGGCCCTGGCTTCTCGGCGGAGCACGTGTTTTTCAGGTGCTGACGAGACGCCGTCAGCATCTGAGGTTTCAGGCTTCAGCCGTCAGGTCTCTGTGGTAGGCGGGACCGTTCTTTGAGCGCCGGTCTTCTCGTCGTCTGTGTCGCGCTGGTCGGCCTCCAGCGTTTACTGGAGCTTCGGTACTCGCGTCGCAACGAGCGCCGGCTTCGCGCCCGCGGCGCCGTCGAGCGCGGGGCCGGTCATTATCCCGTTATGGTCGGCGTCCATACTCTATGGCTGCTCTCTACGCTCGTCGAGGGTCTTCTGAGCGAGCCTCCGGCGTGGTGGCCCGTGCCGCTCGCCGCGTTCTTGCTCGTCCAGCCTTTACGGTACTGGGCGATCCTCTCCCTAGGAGAGAACTGGAACGTACGCGTGCTCGTCGTGCCCGGCGGGAAGCTCGTCAGGAGCGGCCCGTACCGCTACTTTCCGCATCCCAACTACGTCGTCGTAGCCGTTGAGGTCCTGACCTTCCCGCTCATCTTCGGAGCCTGGATCACCGCGGTCGTCTTCTCGTTATTGAACGCCGCGTTTCTCTACGTGCGTATCCAGGCGGAGAACCGGGCGCTTAAGGAGTTGGCAGGCTAAGATAACGTCAGCTGCCAGCTCTTTGCTGACACCTGTAACCTGAAACCTGCCGTAAGAGGGAGGCACCGTGCTCGATCTCAGATACATCCGCGAGAACGCGAAAGCCGTAGAGGAGAACGCGAAAAACCGCGGCGTCGAGGCCGACGTCGGGCGGGTTATAGAGTTAGCAGACCGCCGTTCGACGCTCCTCCAGGAGGTCGAGACGCTCAGACGGCGTCAGAATGAACTCTCAAAGAGCATCCCGAATCGGGTTGATCCTGAGGAACGTCAAGAGTTAGTAGAGGAATCCAGGCGGGTCAAGAATCAGATCCCAGATAAACAAGAGGAACTCTTTTATGTCGAGGCGCAACTGCGGGACGAGCAGTTGAAGATCCCGAACATGACCCACCCCGACTCGCCCATCGGCAAGGACGACACGGAGAACGTCGAGATCCGCAGGTGGGGTGAGATCCCCGACTTCTCCTTCGAGCCGAAGGACCACGTAGAACTCGGTGAGGCCCTCGGCATCATAGATTTCGACGCGGGGGCGAAGACGACGGGGAGCAAGTTCTACTTCCTGCGCGGCGACGCGGTGCTACTCGAGCTCGGCCTGATCCGCTACGCTTTGGACAGCGTGATGGAGCGCGGCTACCAGCCGACCATAACCCCCGACCTGGCGCGGGATCAGATGCTCGTCGGGACAGGCTTCATCCCGCGCGGGCCCGAGACCCAGATCTACTCCGTCGAAGAGACCGAGCTCTCCCTGATCGCGACCGCAGAGATCACACTGGCGGGCCAGTACACAGAAGATATTATCGAGGAGAGGGATCTGCCCCTGCGCTACGCTGGCCTCTCCCACTGCTTCCGCACCGAGGCCGGCTCGCACGGTCGCGCGAGCCGCGGTCTCTACCGAGTCCACCAGTTCACCAAGGTCGAGATGTTCGCATTCACGACCCCCGAACAATCAGATGACCTCCACGAGGAGATGGTCGAGATAGAGGAGCGTATCTTCCGGGGCCTCGGCCTGCCTTACCGCGTGGTGGATATCTGTACCGGCGACCTCGGTGGCGCCGCCTACCGCAAGTACGACCTCGAAGCCTGGATGCCAGGCAGAGGCGACTTCGGCGAGGTGACGAGCACCTCGAACACCACCGACTACCAGGCCCGCCGGCTCGCGATCCGCTACCGCAGAGAAGGCGGTAGACCCCAACTCCTCCACACCCTCAACGGTACGGCCCTCGCCATAAGCCGGGCCCTGATCTCACTCCTCGAGGTCTACCAGCGACAAGACGGCTCCGTCATACTCCCCGAAGCCCTCGTCCCCTACGTAGGCAAGAAGACTATAGAGGCCCCATCGTCGTAGCCGATTCCGGCTCTCCATATCCAGCGATCTTCTCGTCCAACGATGAGCCCCAGGCTCTTGACAGAAGACGCCACATCAGACATTATGTCGCCGACGGATATATCAGATGTGGACCGTTTGTAAGGAGACGGGCTGGTGGGGGAGGCAAGGGAACCGCGGGACCTCTTACCGCTGACTCCGGCGATGTTAAATATCTTGTTGGCGCTGGCGGACGAGGAGCGGCACGGGTATGGGATCATGCGGGAGGTCGAGGAGCGGACGGGGGGGCAGACCAGGCTCGGTCCCGGGACGTTGTACGGTTCGATCAAGCGCATGCTCGCTGACGGGCTGATAGAAGAATCCGACGAGCGTCCCGACCCCGCGCTGGACGACCAGCGGCGCCGCTACTACAGGATCACGGACTTCGGGAGGCGGGTCGCCGGGGCTGAGGCGCAGCGCTTAGCCGGTCTGGTGAAGACGGCGCGCGCCAGGAAGCTGTTGGGCAGTTCTTCCGTGCCCGAGGGCGTCTGATGTCGCGCTCCGAGCATCTCTACAGGGTGCTGCTCCTGGCTTATCCGAAGGAGTTCAGGAGGGATCACGGGGCCGAGATGGTGCGGGTGTTCGGGGACCTGTGCAGGGAGGAGA